>JAOUGF010000053.1 GCA_029857925.1 Gammaproteobacteria bacterium | reverse complement strand
CTCTTCGATTTTCAGGGCCATGTGCGCTGCGATGGTGTCCGCTAAGCGACCAGGCTCATCGATACTGGCGAGCGACGTCAGGATTTCCGGCGGGATCTTTTTGTTGAGTTTCACATATTGATCAAACTGCGTCAGCACAGAGCGCATCAAGACCTCTGTCTCACGCTCTTCCAACGCACCGGCGCGCACATGGGCAACCTGCGCGGCGAAATAATCTTGTGAACCCATGAAATGAATAATCTTCGCGCGTTCCGTACCTTCGACCAAAACTTTGACCGTGCCATCCGGGAGTTTGAGTAACTGTAAAATATTTGAGATCGTACCTAGACGATAGACATCATCAGTGGTGGGATCATCTTGCGAGGCGCTCTTCTGCGCCACCAACAATATTTGCTTATCCCCTTCCATCGCCGCCTCTAAGGCCTTGATGGACTTAGCACGCCCTACAAATAAAGGGATGACCATATGCGGATATACGACCACGTCACGCAACGGCAATACCGGGATCACGATGAGTTGATCGGCGATTACCTCAGACGTTTTGTCTTTCTGCTCCATTAATAATACCTCGCTTGGAGAAAGGGACCATATACCTAGCTAACGATGTCGTTTGTAGGTTATGGCACTGAATCATCGAATTCCACACATACACCTGTACCGTTAATGCAAACGTTCCGCCATGAAACGCGGTGGAGTTATCTCCAATATGAAGGTGAATGAAGCAAAGTTCAAGGGAAGCGAGGCGAAAATCTTGGTAAATCATTGTATAACCCGCCCAAGATCAGATTATACGCGTTTATTATTGTGGTTATCGCGTTAATCATATCCACCAATTCCCTCAATGAAAGCAGCTTAAAACCTAGAAACGGCGGTTGGATGCGGTGGAGTGTGCGCTTTCACGTGCGCAGAGCAAGGCGCAAATCGCTGCCAATGGCCAACCCTTAGCGAGATTTGCAACGCCACCCTGCGTGCGGCAAAGCGTGCAATCCGCGGCATAGCGCTCTCACCCATTGGGTGTATGTAAAATTTACGAATATTTTATTTGTTTCTAATCGTTAGATGGAGTAGGAGCGGTCAACCGCCGTTTCTAGGTTAAAGGGTCGGATGCGCACTTTTCTGAGCGCAACAATAACACATAACACCGAGTGGAGTGGAGCTGCGCCTGGCTACCTTCGCCTGAGACGTGGTGGCGGTCGCCAAACCTATCGGAGGCGCGCAGCCTGCCGGACTTAGGCGATCGTAGCGAGGGAAAGCCACTAGAGATAGATTTTTTGATCGTTTGACGCGAATTGACGTCGCTATTTGCGAAAAGGATCGGAAAATATGGTCAATTCCGCAGTAGATCCGTCCTAAGTCCGACAGGCTGTTGGCACGGCTATTAGCGCCACAGGTTCTTAAACAACGCACTCGGCGCTATCAGCTATGCCAGAGTGCGCAGTCTACATGAGTAACAAACAGCGTAGCGCAATTTAGAACCGCCCGCGTCTGTGTGTGTGCCGCAGACTAATCGGATGCGGCGCGACTCTGTTCTTTAGTTTCAAACATCATCAACGGTTCGCTTTTACCATTGATGACGTCTTCGTCGATAATGACCTTGCTGACGTTTTTCATCGACGGCAGCTCGTACATGATATCCAGCAACACGGTCTCTAGGATGGAACGTAAACCACGCGCGCCGGTGCGTCGTTCCAATGCGCGCTTCGCCACCGCCAGCAACGCGTCGTTGCGGAACTCCAACTCGCAGCCTTCCATCTCAAACAATTTATTGTATTGTTTGGTGATCGCGTTTTTGGGTTCAGTAAGGACGCTCACCAACGCGTTTTCATCCAACTCATCCAACGTGGCGATGACCGGTAGGCGACCCACAAACTCTGGGATCAAACCGTAGCGCACGAGGTCTTCAGGGCCGACCTTATGCAGTACTTCCGCGTCGTGGATCTTGTGATTTTTGCTGCGTACCTCGGCAGCGAAACCGATGCCGGTCTTTTCGGTGCGATCGCGGATGACCTTTTCCAAACCCGAAAATGCGCCGCCACAGATAAACAAGATGTTCGCGGTGTCCACCTGCAAAAATTCTTGTTGCGGGTGCTTGCGGCCCCCTTGCGGCGGTACAGACGCCACCGTTCCTTCGATCAATTTCAATAAGGCTTGCTGCACGCCTTCGCCCGACACATCGCGTGTAATCGAGGGATTATCGGCCTTGCGGGAAATTTTGTCTATTTCGTCGATGTACACAATACCGGTCTGCGCCTTTTCGACGTCATAATCGCATTTTTGCAGCAATTTCTGGATGATATTTTCGACATCTTCGCCGACATAGCCCGCTTCCGTTAACGTGGTGGCGTCGGCGATCGTAAACGGCACGTTTAACAGGCGCGCCAAGGATTCAGCGAGCAAGGTCTTGCCGGACCCGGTCGGGCCAAGCAACAAGATATTGCTCTTGGACAATTCGACTTCATCTTTACCGCGGCGTTGGCCGGCGTCTAGACGCTTATAATGATTGTACACCGCTACCGATAAAATCTTTTTGGCGCGATCCTGGCCAATCACATACTGATCTAACACACCTTTAATTTCGCGTGGCGTGGGCAATTGCCGACCATGTATAGAAGGCGCCTTTTCCTGCACCTCTTCACGAATAATATCGTTGCAGAGTTCTACGCACTCGTCACACACAAAAACCGAGGGCCCTGCGATGAGTTTCCGCACTTCGTGCTGACTCTTACCGCAAAAGGAACAGTAAAGCAGCTTGTCGCCACTGTTACCTTTACCATGCGTATCTTCAGCCATATCAACTCCTCAGTTAACCGTATGCACCGCCTCGCGTCTTGCGGCCGCCTAGGACGGGAAATCTTAAACCACACTAGCTACCAGGTTGCCAGCATCAGCTTGGTTTTCCCTTAAGTATTAGGCTTATCGCCACGCTTGTTCAGCGTGCCGTCCACCAGACCATACTTCACTGCGTCATCCGCGCCCATAAAAAAGTCACGTTCCGTGTCGGTTTGGATCTTGTCCATAGGCTGTCCCGTGTGGTGGGACAATATCTTATTGAGTTGGTGCCGTGCGCGCAGAATTTCACGGGTGTGAATTTCGATGTCGCTGGCTTGACCCTGAAATCCACCCAACGGCTGATGTATCATCATGCGTGAATGAGGCAGACAATAGCGTTTGCCCGCCGCGCCGCCAGCCAGTAACACCGCGCCCATGCTCGCCGCTTGGCCTATGCACAATGTGCTGATGTCCGGTTTAACAAATTGCATCGTGTCATAAATCGACAAACCCGCGCTCACAGAACCGCCCGGTGAGTTTATATAAAGGAAGATGTCCTTATCCGGATTTTCGGATTCTAAAAACAGCAACTGTGCGACCACCAGATTGGCCATGTGGTCTTCGACCGGCCCCACTAAAAAAACGATACGCTCTTTTAGTAGACGGGAATAGATATCAAACGCCCGCTCACCGCGACCGGTGGTCTCGATTACCATTGGAACTAAGCTCAAGTTACGACTCCCTCTACCATCGGCGATGCCCCCCTAGGGGCGATTGTGATATCCGCTTACCAATATCCACCTGCATTAACAGGGGCTTTTCCAAGAACCACGTCCCAAATACTATCGGTCAATGCCGTCACTGTCTTTAAGCAGCGACACCGGGCTCGCGACTCATGATCTCATCGAATGTTGCCAGTTTATCAGTGACTTGAGCCTGTTCCAAGACCCAATCCACAACTTGATCTTCTAACACCAGCGACTCCAACTCTGCCATACGCTGTTTGTCACCGTAATACCACTTCACCACATCGTCTGGGGATTCATAGGTAGACGCGTGACGTAAGAGGGCCTCTTTGACCTTGGAAGGGTCCGCAACCAACGCATTTTTTTGTACGATTTCGGACAAAATCAGGCCAAGCGCAACCCGGCGTTGGGCCTGCCCTTCGAACAGATTCAACGGTAATTTGCCCAAACTTTGCGTCCCCTGCGCGCCTAAACGCTGCTGCATTTGGGCCGCCAGACGCTCTGATTCTTCTTGAATCAACGCCTTGGGCACCTCGATGGGGTTCACTTGTAACAAACCGTCCATTACCTGCTGTTTCACCTTATCGCGCACTGTTTGATCCAATTCGCGTTGCATATTCTTGCGCACATCCGCCTTCAAACGTGCAAGCCCACCCTCGGTTACACCGAACTGGGCGGCAAATGCATCGTCTAACACGGGCAATTCCGGCGCTTCGACCATTTGGATATCCACTTTAAACAGTGCCGCCTTACCTGCCACGTCTTTGTGATGATAATCTTCCGGGAATTGCAGGTTTAGTTCCACATGCTGCCCGGCTTGAGTACCCATCAGGCCTTCTTCAAAGCCGCTAATCATGGAACCCGTCCCAAGGACGACGTGTACCCCTTTTGCGTGGTTGCCGGCAAATTCCTCGCCGTCGATAGTGCCATGGTAGTCTAGTGTAACGCGATCGTCATTTTGCGCGGCGCGTTCGACGGTACGCCAATCTACACGCTGTTTGCGCAGACGCTCGATAACGGTTTCGACATCCGCGTCGGATATTTGGACGCTTGGACGTTCGATATGTATTGCCTGATTTGATCCCAATGTAAGGTCGGGCAAAATCTCAAAACGCGCGATGTATTCCAAACCGCTGTCCACGGTGGCGCGTTGCGTCTCAATGAAAGGCTGACTGGCTGGCTTGAGCTTTTCTTGAGCGACCGCCTCATAGAAGCTGTTGACGATCACGTCACTGACCACTTCTTGACGCACTTGGCCGCCATAATGACGCTGCACCACCTGCATAGGCACCTTGCCGGGGCGAAACCCCGCAATCTTGGCCCGCGGTGCGAGCGATTTCAACCGGGCCTGTATCTCTTGTTCAATCTTTGCCCCGGGTACAGCGACTTTGATACGGCGTTCTAGCCCTTGGGCCGATTCTATAGAGACTTGCATACACTCACCTTTTTAAATACCCACCCCCTCGTTAGCGGAGGATGGAGGGATAGCCGACGTTGAAACAAGACATAACACCTTGTTTTTTAAAATAATGGTGCGAAAGGAGAGACTCGAACTCTCACGGGGTTACCCACTGGAACCTAAATCCAGCGCGTCTACCAATTCCGCCACTTTCGCATAAGCGGGCGATTATACTACACTTGAGCAGGTCTGGGCAGGTTCCTAACACCGCGTTATCGTAGGACTTTGATCTCCCCATAACGACAATTTATCGGAATCCCGTTATTTGTTGCAGTCTTCAAGATATTGGCGATAGGAGTACCCTACGTTCGGCGGGGTGTCGAAACCCTCCACTTCTTGAGCCTTCACAATGACACAGCGGTAATTGCCTATCTCTAGCGCTGGATATAGCCGCTGATGCCAAGCCAATCCATCCGCACCTATCATGGGTATGACTTCCCTTTTACCGATCTTGGTCAGCGTCACCAGTGAAATATTGTCGTCGCGGGCGATTTCGTAGTGCGCCATCGCGTGTTCAGGGGTCTGCACCATCAGCAATTTGACCTCCCCGTTTTCGGTGACCATCACATAGCCGCCCAACAGATGCCATCCCCACAAATAATATTCCACTACGTTTTGCTGCGCGCGTATATTGGCAAACCAATCGATAAAAATCTGATCAAATAAGTAGGGCGCCTCTGCTGACAATGCTGGATTGGGGACAACACAGGCCTCTGCGAAAAAACGATCTATCATGCGTTGCACGACCTGGTTCAACACACTCGCGATATTGACGTCTTCCTTGCGTATGTATTGATCAATCAACCCCTGATTGAAGGCCTCTACGGCCACGGCGGAATCCGCCTTGCCCGTTAACAATATTTTCTTGATCGGAACACCTGCCAAACGGCGGCACAATTCGATCCCGTTCATCTCGGGCATCGCGTAATCAACAATCAACACCGTAAAATGGCTGAATCGCTGCGCATTGTGCACCAACCCGTGGATGCGCCTTAAATCTATCGACCACCCCGCAGTTTTCGCCGACTCCACCTGTGCGAGGCTATGAAAACAACTGGCGGCAAGACTTTGATTACCGCTTTCACGTGATCTTATTTTATACAGCGCCTCGCTAGGCGACGTAAATAGGTCATAGGTGAGACGATCATCCAGCAACAGGCCTAAATGTGAGAGATAATCGATATCGTCATCAACGATCGCGACCTTGGTTGGAAAATAGATAGGGTGGCAGGCGAGATCATTTTTATTCATCGACATACTCCAAACGTCGTTGACTAACTGTTTGCGTGGGTTCGAAATCCTGAGGTGGTAAGTATATGACAAACTCGGTAAAACCACCATCCTGACTCCGGCAATCGATCTCCCCCCCAAAAGAACAAATCACGCGCTTACAAAATGTCAACCCCAGACCTGCGCCGACGTCCCCTGGTTTGGTGGTGAAAAAATTGTCGAATATTTGCGGCAAAATATCCGCAGCAATGCCCGACCCGGAATCTAGAAAATGTAACTCGTTTTTCGCTAAACCCGCCACCAGCCAAATGTTCACTTTACCTTTCCCGGCCTTCGCCAATGCATAGAGCGCGTTTTTCATTAAGTTGTAGATGACATATATCATTAACGTTTCTGAGCCGAAAAAATAAAAATCCTGTTGCCCGACGAATATCACTTTTTGACGTAAATTCCCTTGAAACGGATAGTCTTCCAATGCGCGTTCGATACATGTCCGCATCGAATGCAGTGCGAAGCCCTCACCGCTTTGGATTTCATCCCTCACATTGGCCAACAGTAATGTAATAACCGATTGCGCACGATACGCGGAATTCTGAATAACGGTAAGCCCCTGCTTGATGGTTTCTTTGCGGGGTGGAGGGATCACTCTAAATTGATCTTCAGCGTTCCTCGCCGCGGCCTCATAGCCTTGCCATAATGTCGGCATATATTTTTCCATGCTGGATGCGGCGAGACCTATCGTCGTCAGCGGAGTGCGTAGTTCATGCGCGATATTCGCGGCGATCGCTTGCGTCAAAGTAAGGCGTTCACTATGTTCCGCGACGATACGATCCATCGCCAATCCGTGCGCTACGGCACGATCCAAAAACACCAAAACTTGACGACACATCGTAACCAGTACTCGATTGTCTTTAGTGCTGTAGCTTTTATTTCCCAAACGGCGTCCCAACAATAGCATGCCTTCCAACTCATCTGAGGATCGCAGCATTACCACATAACCGTGTGCATAATATCCTGGGAAACTACGCATAGGTGAGTCTTGACTTATCAGCGACGCGGCGAACACGTGTTGTTGTGCATCCGCGCAGAGGTTCACAATGTCCTCAGCGCTGACCGTCCTCTCGTTCAAATCCAACGCTCGATAGCCTGCAGGGGTTTTCTCGAACAAGGTTGCATCGTGAATCTGCATAGTATTTTTCACCAAATCCCGCACCTCTTTTAGAATGTCACTACGATGCAGCAACGGCATCAATCGCTCCAACATTTTATTAATGAGAACTTCCGCACTGTAGTCATTTTGAAACCATTTTTTTTCTGCAGATTTCTGTAAGTATTTTTGTACACGATGACCGAAAAACGCCCAAAATAACCCGAGCAACGAGTTGGCCACTACAATGTATACTTGATCGACCTTAACCCAATGCTGTAGCGTCAAAAAAGACATCACTACCGCAAAACAAACCACAATTATTGATGTAATCCTGGCCATTGCCGCTTGCGCATCAAATAGATCGTTATTTATCAACGCATATGCAAATATGCTTAGGCTCAACGAAACAAAGTAGATTCCCGGGGGATAGAATTCGACGCCATAATTACAAAGGTAATCCACACCCGCCAACAAATACACCAGCACGCTGACATTACAGTATTCGAGCTGTGTTTTGAGCGGCTCCGGCGCGAAATAATGTTTGCGTCGCGCAACCAACAACCCGCGCACCACCACCACCAAGGTTTGCGCGACATGTAACGGATGCAATATTCCCGCTTTGGGATACGCGCCCCAATAATATTCATAGTGGCCGTCTACAAACCAATCGGTGCCAAGCAAGACCGCTGCGAATCCGAATGCAATGCCATAAGACCCACGTACAAAACGCATTTCTCCGTGTTCACCCGCCATTTGAACCAAAAAATGGTATAAGGTAGTCGGCAAAAATATGATGATCAAATAGCCGAACGTTATCATTGCGTTGATATATTCAACGTCTTCCGTCTGGTACAACATCGCCCATGTGATCTGCCACAAAAAAGTGGCCATACACATCGCCACAAAGGGCACAGTTGTGGGGTGATGTTTGGCCTTGGCGGCGACAATCGTGCCGAGCAGTAAGAAATAGAGTGCGACAATTAAAGGTGACAATGAGTACATTAAAATTCTATCCCGCCAGTAAGATCGTTGATTTCTCAGTGAATGGTAAAACACCACCCGATCTTGTCAGATCGGGTGGTCTAGACTACTTATTCATTGCATAACGGCGAATTTTCTCTAATATTTCCGTTGGTATCTTGATCGGCCGCTTGGAATTTGTATCCACTAGTCCAATTTTTTGCGTCCCTCTCGCTACCAATTGATTGGTGTCTCTTGAGTAAAATCGAAACATGAGCTCAAAGGACGTTCTGCGCACATTTGCTGAATTCAATAGACAAATAATTTTTTGGAATGGAAACAACTCCTGCTCGTAGTCATTGTGTGCGAATTTTGTCACTAAAGCACCCTTTATTTCAAACATATTGGGAAATATACATTCGCAAAACCACATTTCACGGCACATGCCCTGCCATTCAAAATAGCGTGAAAAATAAATATTGCCATAAGCGTTCGATTCTTTTAAATATGGAACAATCTCATGTTGATAAGTCAAGACCGGTTCAGCGCGCGTTTGGATAACGGTATTTATTGGAAGCAGACTCATAACCGAGTTAATCATCGCAAATTACCTCTTTGGTTGTATAAAGACAAGATCACCCTGCAATTGGAGGTTCCAATGCGAATTCACTATAAACCCACATTTTTATTTAGGTCACTGTACGTTTATACGGGGTAACCGCGCGCGAGCGCGCATTTTGATTTGCTCGCAGCCTGTCTGGCAGGGTGCTGATCTGCTGCAAAACAGGCATTTTGGTTATATCTTTCGCTATTTTTCAATAGATAGGAAGGTTACTCACGTCGTACGATCGACAAACCTGCCTCAAAGTGATTTTCATCAACGCAACTCACCCAAGCTCACACGCGGCTAAGCTTGGAGGGAGTGTTCTTTTCTTTTTTCAATGGCTTACTTAACGCGACGGAAAATACCCGTCACTGAGCGGGGAAGACAAGGACTGCATAGATCAGAAATTTTTCGCAAATTTTCAAAGAGAATCGTCGCAACCACGATCAATGTGATGAAAATAACAGAAAAATTATCAATTCACGATGAGGCGTAATAGTCACT
>JAOUGF010000052.1 GCA_029857925.1 Gammaproteobacteria bacterium | reverse complement strand
TAGAACTGGACATCAAACCCGGCACGACAATAGCCTTTGTTGGGCGCTCCGGAAGCGGTAAATCGACACTGGTCAGCCTGTTGCCACGATTTTATTCCGCACCGCGGGGAACGATATTTCTCGACGGTATAGACATTTCCGACATTCAATTGCAGGATTTACGTCGCCAAATCGCGTTGGTCAGCCAAGAGGTGACACTTTTTAATGACACCATCGCCCACAATATTGGCTACGGCGTATTTGAGAACGCAGACCTAGCGTCAGTTATGGCCGCCGCGCGCGCCGCACACGCGTGGGAGTTTATTGAGCAGTTGCCGTTAGGATTGCAGACCATGGTGGGGGAACGCGGTGTGATGTTGTCCGGGGGGCAACGCCAACGCCTGGCAATCGCACGCGCGATCTTAAAAAATGCGCCGATTCTAATTTTGGATGAAGCGACATCTGCATTAGATACCGAATCAGAGCGCCATATCCAGGCGGCATTGTCCGAACTTATTAAAAATCGCACAACCTTAGTCATCGCACATCGCCTGTCTACAATAGAGAACGCAGACCAAATTGTGGTCATGTACCAGGGGCGCATTGTCGAAATCGGCAATCACCAACAGCTGTTGGCAAAAAAAGGCCATTATGCCGCATTACACCGAATGCAGTTCAGCGAGAATACACACGCCCACTAACTGAATTTACCCCGCCGTCTATGCGCTTAAGTTATGGCTATACCCGCCGATTTCTTCCCTATCAACCAGTGATTGTTGGTATGACAACATTGCTGGCTTACGTTATGCTGTACATTAAGAGGTACCTTGAGACTTGTAGTGTAATCACGACAGTATTTCGCAAACCTATTGCGATCTTTTTCGGGGCTGAAATTGATGTACAAATAGCCAAGAGACATACGCTGCTATTGGCATTTATATACGACAGGTGTGCAATTGAGAGATTGGATACAAACATTTTGGTATAGGGACGAAAAGCCACCGCTATTCCTGCGAGGGTTGGCGTTGATTTTTCAGGCGATCGTAGTCATGCGTCGTTGGGCGTACAAATTACACGTGTTTCGGGTTTATCGACCGCCCGTGCCAGTCATAGTTGTTGGTAATATCAATGTTGGCGGCACCGGAAAAACACCTGCGACGACTTGGGTGGTGCAGGCACTGAAGAAAGCGGGTTTTAATCCAGCTATCGTCAGTCGTGGTTACGGTGGACATGCCAAACATTGGCCACAACAAGTGCGTCCTGACAGCGACCCCGAGGTTGTGGGGGATGAGGCCATACTACTGGCACGGCGTTGTCAAGTACCCATGGCCGTAGGCCCTGATCGCAAACTTGCAATTCAAGAATTATTGAAACACACGGCGGTTAATGTCATTGTCATGGACGACGGCCTACAGCATTATGCCGTTGCACGGGACATAGAAATCGCGGTGATTGATGGCCAACGTCGATTTGGTAACGGCCATTGCTTGCCGGCTGGACCGCTACGCGAACCGATCGCGCGGTTACGGAAAATTCATTTTCTCATAAATAATGGGGGTGATCCAAAAGACGATGAATTTCCAATGCTATTGCATGTCGAAAAGGTTTTAAACGTCGCCGATTCGCATCTAGAACGCAGTATTGAATCCTTGCATAATACCCCCCTTCATGCTGTCGCAGGCATTGGCAATCCGCAACGTTTTTTCCGACAATTGACCGCGATGGGGTTACAGATTGAGCCACATGCGTTTCCCGACCACCACGCCTATGTTCCAAAAGATTTGACATTTAATGACGGTTATCCAGTCCTGATGACCGAAAAAGACGCGGTCAAGTGCGAGCGATTCGCGCCAGACCACTACTGGTACGTCACTGTAGATGCTAAACTACCTTCCGAATTTGAGCAGCAACTGCTGGATACCTTATATCGTTGTATTGCCGGAAGGAAAAACAAGTGGACGGTAAATTACTCGCCATCTTAGTCTGTCCTGTTTGTAAGGGACCCCTGGTCTATGAACGGGCCAAACAAGAACTAATTTGTAAAGGGGATCGTTTGGCCTATCCGATTCGCGACGATATCCCGGTCATGCTAGAGGACGAGGCGCGTACGCTCAGCCCAGAAGAGGTAGGTTGAGTGTCTTATAGCGTCGTCATTCCCGCGCGCTACGGTTCCACCCGCCTGCCCGCCAAAGCCCTGCGCGAAATTTGCGGTAAACCGCTGATTCAACACGTATACGAACGTGTGACAGACAGCGCGGCCCAACGCATCATCATCGCCACGGATGATGAACGCATTGCTACTGTTGCGCGCAAGTTTGGCGCACAAGTGGAAATGACCTCGACCCACTGTACCTCTGGTACCGAGCGTATTGCCGAAGTCGCGCGCAGATGTCAATGGAACGATGACCACATCGTGGTAAATGTGCAAGGTGACGAGCCATTAATTCCTTACGCGATCATTGATCAGGTAGGAGAAAATCTCCGCCGACACACCACGGCGCACGTTGCCACGTTGAGCGCACCGATTTGCGATGTCGCAGACTTATTTGATCCTAATATTGTAAAAGTGGTCAGCGACGCGTTGGGATATGCACTTTATTTTAGCCGCGCACCGATTCCATGGTGTCGCGACGATTTTTCGCGTAGCCGTGAACACCTGCCAAGCGGCATAAATTTTCAGCGCCATATCGGACTCTATGCGTATCGTTGTGGTTTTTTGGCGTCTTATGTCGTCGCTGAACCGTGTGCGTTGGAGGTTGCTGAGTCGCTAGAGCAATTGAGGGTCTTGTGGCATGGTGGCAAAATCCATGTGGCGACAGCGTCTCAAACACCGGGCCCCGGCGTAGATACCCCCGAAGACCTGGCACGTGTTGCTGCACTCATGCAGGCCTCCACACAGTAACATTTTGCTAATATACATACAATTGTTAGAGTTTAGACGCTAACAATTGTTACTGTGTTAATGCACTAAGACTTTAGACTTGTTCGAATTTGTGCTAAAGTTAACGGTGAAAAGTCCTATGCCCGCTAATTCACACTTAAGATGCGAAGGGTATAGATGGCTTAGCTAACTGGGGGTAGCCATGGGGAATACGATCCGTACGCATAGCGCTTTGTTAATGGTGTTGAGCCTTTATGCTCCACAAGTACTTTCTGCCAACCTGTCAGGCGATGGAGGGGAGGGCGGCCAAGACTCTATCGTACTTTCCTGGTATATGCCGGGGGCGATGAGCGGTGATGCTGAGGCACAGTACAATTTAGGCTACCTTTATGAAGCAGGTTGGGGGGTAGACCCCAATCGTGGTCAAGCAATACACTGGTACCGTCAAGCGGCTAACAATCAACATATCTTATCGCAGTTGCGATTGGGTATGATGTTATATGCCGGCATAGGTACAAACCCAGATCAAGAAGAAGGCATAAAATGGTTGCGTTCAGCAGCCAATAGCGGTAACCAAGTTGCGCTAAGGCTTACCGACAAGATTATCACCGACCTCGGTCCTTCTGGGGAAGACATACAAATCATCCGTAAGGCCTACCGCCTGCTAGAAGAGGGCGAGACACGCGTCGTAGAGGCGCTGGATGCCGAAGTCCCAACGCGGATGGCGGCCACAGGCAACGAACTGCCTGAACCAAACAACCCACGTTCTGCGGGTGAAAGTTTCAAAACAGGGCCAGCACGTCAGAACATTGCGACCCCCTCTACGATACGCAATCCCGCTCCGAACGAATTGCACAATGTACCGTCGCCAGCATCGGCACCCGTCGTGGCAAGCGCGAGTTCGGGTGGTTGGGAAAAATATCAACTTGATGAATCAGACTTTTCATTTAAGCCGCGGACGACCTCTACACCCAGCAAATTGGAAGAAGTCGGTGGGCTGGCCTCTGTAAAGCCCGCATTGACGGAAGTGCCCGCACCAGCGCCCATCGCTGCCGCGGATGCGGGCGTTGAATTCAATCTCGGTGTCACCCTATTAAAAGGACAAGGTGTTACACGCGACGAAGCGCAAGGCATGAAATGGCTACGCGCAGCGGCGGCTCGCAATCATGAAATCGCGAGTAAATATGTAAAACTTCTCGATCAGGCCGAAGGTAACGCAGCAAACGTACCGGCGTTACAATCCTTGTTAAAGGCGGCGCGCTGGTGGGATGTTGATGCATTTTTCGAAATTGGCCGTCTTTATGACAGTGGACAAATGACGTCCCGCGATAGTGCAACCGCTCAACAGTGGTATCAATTGGCGTCCACCCTTGGCAATCGCGATGCGACCGTTGCATTGTCCAGCGCCCCTGTAGTGGCTGCAAACCAAAACTTCGCACCGTTTGCTCCTCGTACAAAGGCCGAAACCGCATCGGCCTCAATGTTTGATACGGCAATGGTAGACGCTAGCCAAGGTAAACGTATGTCAGTGTTTAAGGCAATGGCGATTATTGCCATATTAAGCGCATTGGCGGTGTGGCTATTGCGCACCCTGAGTCGCATGATAAGCGCAAGACGTACCCAAGCGGCGCCACCAACATTTCAGCGTAGTAACCCACGTTTTTCAACACACTCCTCAGGGCCTTTGGTCGTAGAGGTAAACGATGTTGAATTCATGCGAGACCTTTGGGGTGCAGATAAGGGCACTGTCGTAGAAGCTGGCTCAGAAGGAAAAGGTGCTGGACGCGCAAACCGCGCAAGCATACAGCCCGACGAGACCTCGTCACAGGCACGTGCGCCCCAATCTACTACATCCTCTACAGCGATTCCGACGAACGTCGCGCCTAGAGTAGAACCTACAGCAGCGCAGCGTCCTACCAGTACTGTGCAGCAGCCTTTGATGGCAGGTGCGGAGTCTGTGGTGGTGAGCACGGTTGCGAGAAGCGCCGCCCCTGCGGTGCAAGACATCCCCACCGTAACCGCGCGTGTTGCGGGTCCAACACCGACAGTATTCGCAGATCAACTGGCCAAACCTCAACCTTATAAAAAACAGGGTGCAACATCTACCGCGTCACCCGCACGTAGTCCCGCGAAGGCTGCGGAAACCGACAAACTGTCCTTTAATCGATCGGACATCCAGCCGAAGATCCATGCAGCCCCTGAAAAGGCCAAGATGCAGTTTGAATATCGTGCTGAAACCGTAGTTGACGCCACGCAACCCTCGATAGGCGCGGGCGCAACAGCGGTGAACGTACAGGATGCCTCTACGTTGGGTCGTGTGCAATACAACATTGCGATGATGTTTGCGCGTGGCGATGGTGTGGTACGAAATGACATTTTGGCGGCAAAATGGTTTGAAAAATCCGCTAAGCTCGGCAATCCTGAGTCACAATTTCGGATGTGGGCGCTATGTAGCACTGGGCGTTCAAATGTGCCGTTAGATCCTAAACAGGCACACCATTGGTTACAAAGTGCCGCCTCCGCCGGGCATGCCCCTGCAGTGGAAGTCCTTAACAGACAAAAACAACGTACACCTGGACAAACGGAAGAAAGTGCGGTTGGCTAGCACCGCGTGCTGACGGCGTTCTATTTTTAACATCGACCTATGATGCACCCCTATTCGAAAGGGGTGCATTACACAAAAGTATCCAACCCTACCCAGTGCGCTTCAACGGAGCTATCTTCAGAGGTGACTAGAGACGTGCGCTCATAAGTCAAGATGGCGTGCGCCGCACGCCTACTGAGTTGACCAGCGGGATGGGCATAACGCCAATCAGCATGATTGGACGAAGGAGTGGCACTTACGGGTGAATCTATCGGCGTGACAACATTTTCGGACGCAGACTGTTTAGCCTTATCCCGTTGCTGGTTTGCATCTGCGCGCGGGGGAAGTGTCCCCGGTACGCCCGTAATACGCATGCCGAACCCTCGAATAGTAAGTTATAAGGATGGCATAGGGGAACGCTAAATACAAGTATTTCCCTAGCAGCCTGTCGGACTGAGGTGATCGTCGCGAGGAATGAGGCCGAAGTTGGATGCGCAACGCCTTAAAAGCGGGCTTCGTCTAAATGTCTTGCCAATTCTAAACCAATGACATAGTCCATATACAGGGCGCCGGTAAAATCTACGTTAGAAATATCTGCACCGCGCATATCTGCCTTATGCATCTGTGCGTTTACAAACTGTGCGCCGCTGAGGTCCGCTTGGTTGAAATTACACCATCGAAACTCGGCTTCGTTCGCTTGCAGGCCGATCAGTTTAGCGCGCGTGAAATTCACCCGCGAAAGATGTGCCTTGGCCGCTCGCGCATTTGGCCATTGACTCCAAGAGGCATCGCTAAGTTCCAGATTAGCACCGTCAAACCTCGCTGCGACCAACTCGGATTCCACTAACACAGATTCTCGCATGTCGGCGTCACTGAAGTCCGCATTTTCAATAGATGTATTGCGCATATTTACACCTATCATCTGGCTACGAATAAATCGTGTTTCTTTACCATGAGCTTTGCTGAAATCCGCGACATTTAAATTTGCGTTGTTAAAATTTGTGTCACTGATTTTTGCGCCACGCAAACCCGCCTTAAACAAATCCACCGACGTCAAATTAGCTTGCGTCAGTGACGCTTTATTGAGCAGAGTTCGGCGCATGCGTGTACTTGTCAAATCGACGCTATCCAGATTAGAGTAAGAAAGATCGGCATCGTCAAGTTGCACATTGACAAATTGCGTTGTCCGCAGATCTATGCCCGCCAATTGGGCATGCGTTAGATCCACGTTGATCAGTCTGCTACCTGCCAAATTAGCACCCCTCAGATCCGCATCTTTCAAAATCGCGTTTTGAATATCGGCGCCCCGCAAATCGGCGCCCCGTAAATCGGCACCGGTTAAATTGACATGATCCCACTTTGAATTCACAAATCGGGTGTCGCGCAGGTGGGCGGCATAAAAATTTATATTCTTCAGCGATGCGTTAGAAAAATCCGCTTTTTCGAGCACAGTTCCAGCGAAATCCAAATCAGCTAACTGAAGATCACGGAGAACGGCCGCTGTGTGATTTTGACGCGAAAATTCACTCTCATGCGTAGTAAGTTGTAGGTTATGCGCCAGCCAATAAGGATCGTGCGCAGCCGGTGTCAACGCGCACGCCGCCGACAAGAGGGCCAGGCATCCGCCACGCGTTACGATCCGCACTCAACCCCCCTGGACAACACGGTCACGTAAATAGACGGGTTGCGCCAAGATGGGATCAACGGGTGTTTCCCAGTGCGCAAGATGTGCGATATCCCTGGCATGTGGTCCCGCTTCCATCTCTATGTGTGCCACTCTGGCGCCGAGTCGATCGCTCAAGGCTGATGTATACACGGCCCACCCGGGGCCTGCACCTACCCACTGGCTAACACCCAACGGTAAAGGGACATCGATTGCTGGGCAGACACATTCCGGCACTAATAGACTCACTTGACGCAGTTTCACATCGACCTGGTAACAACCCCAGTATACTTCCCGCATGCGCGCATCAAGTGCTACCGCCACCCTTGTGCATTCAGTACGCTGACCTACGCCCAGCGCCACAGCTGCGAGACTGGAGACAGGGAAAACAGGAATTCCGGCCCCTAATGCAAGGCCCTGTGCGGCAGCCACGGCGATACGCACACCTGTAAATGCGCCTGGCCCTCGGGAAAACGCGATACCGTCCAATTGAGTTAAACGAACGCCCGCCTGTTGAAGCACCGATTCACACATGGGTAATAGGGTTTGCGTATGGCCTTGCGGCAAGACCAAAAAACGCTCAATGACTTGATCTTCCCACACTAGGGCGACAGAACACGCATCGGTTGAGGTTTCTAATGCCAATAGTTTCATAATACAAGATTGCTAATAAATTCCAAGGCAACATCGCGTTGACGGGTAAGAGGCATCGGCGGGAGCGATGCTAAAATGGCCTTACCATAGGGCTTTTCGATCAAACGAGCGTCCCCAATGACAAGCATACCACGATCCGCTTCATCGCGTATTAAACGTCCAACGCCTTGCCTGAGCGCCAAAATGGCTAAAGGCAGTTGTATCTCTAAAAAAGCATCGTGTCCTTGCACCCGAGCACGTTGCACCCGTGCCTTAAGTAGAGGATCATCAGGCGAGGCAAACGGCAATTTATCAATAATGACACACGAAAGCGCTGTACCTCGAACATCCACGCCTTCCCAAAAACTACTGGTCGCCAACAACAGCGCATTTCCAGCATTGCGGAACTCGTCCAATAATACGCGTCGCGACTGTGTACCTTGCACCAACAGGCGACGCGTTGTACGCCCGTACAATCTTTGAGCCGCCTCGTTCATCGCGCGATGGCTGGTAAACAAGAAAAAACTACCGCCGGGGTTAGCCTCGATCAATGGTAAAGTAGAATCTACTAACGCGGCAGTATGGTGCGAATCACGCGGATCAGGCAGCAACGTAGGGATGTATAATTTTGCAGCAGCGGCATAGTTAAACGGGCTTTCCAAAATGAATTCATCACAATCGGTTAGGCCTAAACTACTTTTAAAATGATCGAAGTTACCGGCAACGGACAACGTAGCCGAAGTAAAGACCCACGCACGACGTTTTTCCTGCATGAGAGCGGAGAAACGCGGAGCGATATCTATGGGTTGCATTTTAAAAATGAAGCCATGGCGTGTAAGCTCGACATAGTGTACATAGTCTGCCGTAGGGTTACCGATTTTCTTCCATTGCTCCAATATTTCAATTAACCGCCCATGTATTTTTCTTAATCCTTCAGCACGCGTTGAACAATTTTCGGAAAGCTCAAAAAACGCATTTAACACCTGTAGAAACGCTGAACTCGCTTTGTTATACATAGCGTCGGACAGTAGATCGTTAATCAACATTCGCGACGTGCGATGTTCCATAGCAATACGCAAATCGCGTATCGCCATTTCTATGGATTGCCCCTTGATAACCAACTCAGCGTGGGCGTCATGCGCATGAACCATCGCTTCAGCCGATATGTCCTGAACTAAATCACTGATCTGACGGCTGCTAAGGTGCATGCCAAAGAATTGAGTGGCGATTTCAGGTAATTGATGGGCTTCATCAAAAATAAAGGCGTCAGCATCCGGTAGAATCTCACCAAATCCACCCGCCTTCAACGCAATATCTGCAAAGAATAAATGATGATTTATAACTACCAAGTCCGCTTCTTGAGCGGCGCGCCTGGCGCTCACCAAGTGACAACGCTCCCAATCCGGGCAGGCTTGCCCTAGGCAATTGTCCGCATTAGATGTGGCTAAGGACCATAACGGCGATTCTTCAGGCACTGTTGCCACTTCACTGAGATCGCCGCTTTGCGTGCGCGCAGCCCAAAGCCTTATTTGCGCCCATTGGTGAAGATTTTCACGCTGTACCTGTTGTGAATTGTGAAACAAATCCAGTCTGTATCGGCACAAATAATTGCGTCTGCCTTTCAGTAGCGCCACCCGTCGCGCCTGTCCCAAAGCCCTCATCACCAAGGGTAAATCTTTAAAAA
>JAOUGF010000569.1 GCA_029857925.1 Gammaproteobacteria bacterium | reverse complement strand
TGCACCATAGACCTCCGCCTCGACGTGCAGATGCGGCGCCATCGCGACCGCGCGCGGGTGCACCTGTTGTGTATCGAAATCCATCGTGCACAACGCCAGTTCTTCATGAAAAAACTGCATGCGTTGAATGACCTCGCCCTGTGCATCGACGACAAAAGACCCGCCGTCAAACACCAGTTCATCTTGCCCGCCGACTTGATTCACATACACGATAGGCACGCCGCTGTCGCTGGCGCGCTCGGCGACGATGTGCTCGCGTTGCACCGCCTTTCTCATGTGATAGGGCGACGCGTTCAGATTAAAAATGACATGCGCGCCTGCGTCCGCCGCCTTTTTTACCGGCGGAGACACCCACACGTCTTCGCAGATGGTGATGCCGCACGGCACGCCGCACACGTCGATGACACAGGGTTCGGTGCCCGCATGGAAATAACGCTTTTCGTCAAATACGCCATAGTTCGGCAATTCTTGCTTGTAATAGACCGCGGATTGCACGCCGTCACGCAATACCACGGCGGCGTTATAAACGGTGTCATCGGCGTATATCGGGCTCCCGACGATGACGTCTATCGAACGCGCATGCGGCTGCAACCAATTTAACGCCTTGCCGATTTCACGGCGGAATCCGTGATTCAGCAACAGGTCTTCGGGCGGATAACCGCACAACGCGAGTTCGGGAAATATGATCACATGCGCACGCAAATTGGCGCGCGCGCGTTCGATTAGATGCACCATGCGTTCGGCGTTGGCGTGCACGGCCCCCACCGTGGGGTTAAACTGCGCCAACGCGATTCGTAATACACTCATGTCATTCCTTCAATAAGGCCGCCATACGCTTGCCCATCTCTGCGGGTGAACGCACCACCTCAACGCCCGCCGCCTCCAAGGCCGCGAATTTCGCCTCCGCCGTACCCTTGCCGCCCGCAATGATGGCCCCGGCGTGCCCCATGCGTTTACCCGGCGGCGCGGTGACACCGGCGATGTAGGCGACCACCGGCTTGCGCACATGGGCCTTGATGTAATCCGCCGCCTCTTCTTCGGCGCTGCCGCCGATTTCGCCGACCATGATGATGCCCTTGGTCTGGCGGTCTTTCTTAAACATCTCAAGACAATCCACAAAGTTCATGCCCTGTATCGGGTCGCCGCCAATGCCGACGCAGGTGCTTTGCCCCAGGCCCGCAGCGGTGGTTTGATGCACGGCCTCGTAGGTCAGCGTGCCGGAACGCGACACGATGCCGATACTGCCCTTTTTATGGATAAACCCCGGCATGATACCAATTTTGCATTCTTCCGGCGTAATTATCCCCGGGCAGTTGGGGCCGATCAGATGCACATCGGGATACCAACGCAATGCCGCTTTTACCTTTAACATATCGCGCACCGGTATGCCTTCGGTGATGCAGACGATGACTTGAATGCCGCCCTCGGCCGCCTCCAAGATCGCATCCGCTGCATACGGGGCGGGCACATAGATGACACTGGCCTGCGCGCCGGTATCGCGCACCGCGTGCTTGACGGTATCGAACACCGGCAGGCCCAAATGCAATTGGCCACCCTTGCCGGGGGTCACACCGCCGACCAGTTTGGTGTTGTAATCGAGCATTTGTTGCGAATGAAACGTGCCTTGTTTGCCGGTAAACCCCTGGCAAATTACCTTGGTTTGTTTGTTCACGAGTATCGACATCAGTGTTGCCCCTGCGCTGCCTTAACGACGTGTTTTGCCGCGTCGGTGAGTGATTTCGCGGTGTACAGATCCAAGCCGCTGTTGCTCAACATCTCGCGCCCCGCGGCGACGTTGGTGCCCTCTAAACGCACCACCACCGGCACATGCAATGAAAGTGTCTTTGCGGCCTTGATAATACCCTCGGCGATCAGGTCACAGCGCACGATACCGCCGAAAATATTCACCAAGATCGCCTTCACTTTTTTGTCCGACAAAATGAGTCGAAACGCCTCGGCGACGCGATCCGCGGTGGTGCCGCCGCCAACGTCCAAGAAATTCGCCGGTTCACCGCCGTGCAGTTTAATCAAATCCATCGTCGCCATCGCAAGACCGGCGCCGTTGACCATGCAGCCTATCGTACCGTCCAACGTGACGTAATTCAGATCATGTTTACGCGCGGCGACCTCGATCTCGTCGTCCTGACTGTCGTCACGCAACGCCTCGAGCGCCTTTTGCCGATATAACGCATTATCATCGACGGTGATCTTCGCGTCTAACGCGATGAACTCGCCTAGCGGGGTCAATGCCAGTGGATTGATCTCTATCATGCTGAGGTCTTTA
>JAOUGF010000566.1 GCA_029857925.1 Gammaproteobacteria bacterium | reverse complement strand
GCCCTTTGGTCTTTTCATCCGACTTTTCTAGCGTTTTAGCGACACCGCCACCGGCGGGATAGGCCCCGGTCGCGACTGCGCGATACACGGCGTCATGTTGACCGACGATATTGATTTTTACGTGAGCGCCTTTTTTTTCCAAAAAGGAAAGGGGAACCAATGTCGCAGCAAACGCCTCCAGGTCAGGAAACGCCAGGCTAAGGCCATTGAGTGACTCCAACGAATAATACGGACTGTTTTTTTCCACCACGATAATTCCGTTGAGTTTAGCGTCCTTTTCCTTAGCGAAGGCCTGATATTGGCGGGATTCCTCGGACACATACATCAGGGGATTCATGTACGCGATATCGAATTCTTCACTTTTTACGCGCGCCTTAAAGCTTGCGATATTTTTTGTCGTTTGCAACTCGACCTGATAACCGCTGTTTTCGCTGATGTGCCGCAATAACGGCGCCCAGGACCTGTCTATGGCCTCTACGGATTGTTGGGGAATGATGCCGAAGATTAGTTTTTTTTGTTGCAGCGGGGCAGCCCAGGCGACGCCGCCATGTAGCACGAATGCGCATATTAATAATACAATTATCAAGGTATTATGCATAGTCATCTCTACGCTTCCCCGTAAAATACAAGCACCCACGATTACACTCAGTACTCCGCACCCCTTACGACTCTACTGCCGCATATGCATCAGACAACTAACGTGCCAACACGGGCATGCAACGCAGTCAGCCTGCGAATTGGGCACGAACAGAATATTACAAATGCGGATTCATTCGTCACCCTTATAGAATAGGACGGTGATCACCCCAGGCGCGACCAAAGCGATATGCCTACCCACACCAACGCCACACTCAATAGTATCCAAAAATAATATGCGAGCCTGACACCCGTCTCCAATACGGCCTCGCTTTTATTGTCTGGATTGTAATATACATCGACGGTCTGATCGGTCGTGTATGCGGATACATTGCCCCCGCCGAACGCGATCCTTTCACCGGCGTATGTCACGCCGTCAATGGCGTAGTGGTATAAAATTCGACTGCCACTGGAATAATACGAAAAATAACTGCCGCTTTTGACTTCTAATACCTTGCCCGCAACCTTGGGCCACAACGACGCCTCTTTGCTCAACGCAAGCATCGACATCGCGTTATACACTAAGAAGCACCCCATGATGATCGGTATTGCCGCAAAAAAAACACGAAAGGCTTGGTACATCGCAATATTCGACCTTAAATTCTTACACGCAAATAGTCGTTAACATCAGCGATCCGGTCGTTGGAACGCGTTACGCGCCCGTACCACGTCGGCGCGAATCACGCACCCCTGCACATGATCATTAATCAAGCCCATCGCCTGCATAAACGCATAGACTGTGGTGGGCCCTACAAACTTCCAGCCCTTTTTCTTAAGTTCTTTGGAAAGGGCGATGGATTCTGACGACGTTGATTCCGTCTGCGGATCTCTTTGTTTTTGTGGATTCGTTTCATAGCGCCAAAAAAAAGCCGCCAATGAACCGTGTTGTTGAACGATTTCCAACGCCTTTTGCGCATTATTGATAACCGCTTCGATCTTGCCGCGATGGCGTATGATGCCTTCATCCTTCAACAACCGCTCAACATCGCGTGCTGTAAATTCGGCCACCTTATTTAAATCAAAATTCTGAAAGGCGGTGCGAAAATTTTCCCGCTTCGCGAGTATCGTGCGCCAACTCAACCCCGATTGAAAACTCTCAAGACACAATTTTTCGAACAGGCGCCTATCATCACTGACCGGGAAACCCCATTCCGTGTCGTGATAGGCAAGAAATTCCGGAGCGGCTGCACACCAGCGGCAACGCGCCCGGTCATCGGGTCCTCTAGTGGTTTCTCCACTCATGAGTAAGCGTACCTCGATCAAGCCAAGAAATGGAATTCAGAATTTAGCCTAATAGACAATTTACAATCATGCAAGTAGAAAAAACTAAATAGGCACGCCTGAACATAGCGGTCGCCAATCTATTTTTGTTCCACAGACACAAACGAGCCTGAGTTTCACAACGCGCCGCACGGCGCTCACTATAATAGCGTACGTTGTTTTCCTCGTTACTGATTTTCAAATTATGCAATATAGGTATAACCCAAACCTACCACCGCACATGCGACGATGACCTTCATGATGTCCTGCTTGTATTTCCATAGCGCTAAAAACGCCGCAACCGACATTAGCGCATAAAACCATTCAAAATCGCCCAAAAACGGCGCGGCCTCACTGGCCTTGGGCCACAAGACATGCCATCCAAAAAACAC
>JAOUGF010000567.1 GCA_029857925.1 Gammaproteobacteria bacterium | reverse complement strand
TCGACGACGACGCGAAATTCCGCTTTGCGATCGCCTTGAACGACGACGCGCGCGACGCCTTTTATGTTGAGTAAATCGTCTTCGATCTTGTCTCCCAATCGTTTCAGTTCCAACGGCGACAGTTTGGCGCCAATTGCCAATTGGATAATCGGAAAAACCGCACCGTCGACTTCCAACACGCTGGGGCTGGCAGGTAGGTCTTTGGGCAATACCGCTCTGTCGACAGCCAGTTGCACATCGCTAGCCATACGATCTCGTTTTTTTGCGCGCGGATCCAACTCCAAAATTACGCGTCCGGAGCCTGGAAACGCGACCGAAATCATTTTGTTGATACCGTCCAGCGATTTGATTTCCTGTTCGATGGGCGTGATCACCAGATGTTCGATTTCTTCCGGGGTAGCGCCCGGGTAGGCAACGTTGACTTCGACCATATCCAGATTGACATTGGGAAATGCTTCGCGATTGATCGCAAACATGGTGTAAATGCCAAGCGCCAAGACCAAAACAGATACCAAATTGACCAAAAGGCCGCGTTCGACAAAGAAACGTACTACGGCATTCATTGTTTATTTCCTCGACTGTCCGACACCGCGGGAATCACCGCGTCCCAAATCTTACCACGCAACAACTCCAGTATCGCTGAACGGCGTGCCAACTCGATTCGTTGTTGTTCCACCGCAAATTGCGTGAAGTATAAATCACTCTCGAATTGAATTAACTGCGTGGTATCCGCGCGTCCGGTGCGGTATCGTTTTTCGGCCTCTTCGAGCTTTTGCTTCTCACTGTTTAGGCGCAAGCGTACAGCATCAAGCGCGGAGCGGGCAGCGCGCAATTCCGCCAGCAGGCTGGAAACGGTATAATGCAAATCAGATTTCGTTGCCTGCAAATCCTGTATCGCAATGGAACGGTCGAGTATCGCCTGCGCCAATTCCGCATCCACACCTCGCTTATCTATCGCGCGACGGTACTCGACCCGCACACCTCCTGCCCAATCTTGTTCGTTTACGGTGCCCAGCGTAGAGTCGCCGTTTTTGCTGCGCACTCCTCCCGTTACAACAACGTCAAATTGATCGTTTTTGGCGTCGCGATTTCGCGCAATCACAGTTTCCGCAAGATTGATACGCGCGTCCAATCTTAGGAGGTCTGGGTTGTTCTTTTCAACTTCGAGCATCACGGCATTGTCGCTCAATGCTTCGTCGCGCTTATCGTCTTCGTCTAAATGTGTGTTTACCGGCGCATCGCTCGGCAGTCCCATTAGACGGTTCAAAGCGATGCGTTGCTGCGTTTTTATGACAGTAAACGCTTGTTGATCGGCAGTTTGTGCGCGCAGTTGCGCCTCTACCTGTAATATATCTTTTTCTTCCAGTAATCCCAATTCGACATTGCGTTGAATGTAAACCTTAAGGCGTTTAGCCCGGTCTATCGCTTGATGGGTGTTTTCCAAGCGGGCAAGGGTACCGGAGAGTGCAAAATAAAGGTCCAAGGCCTGGCGCGCCAATTGATCGCGCAAGCTTGCACGTGAGGTCGTCGCGGTATTGACGCCTAGGCGTGCCGCGATTAAACCCTGATTGTAGTTTGGGTTACCGGCGCCTTTTAATATTGGCAAACGGTAATTGACGTCAAATTTGACGGTGTGAGAGGGATTGGGAAGGAGAGGACTAAAAGAAAAATCATTGTTTTCGTATATGTAATTCGCACTGGCACCGATTCGTCCGCCGTTAGCCAGGCCCCGTTCGAGGTTCGCGGCACCCTCTATACGGTCAGAAGGTGCGCCAAACAGGGATACATCGTGGTTGTAACCTGCTTGCCCGTTGGTCTGGAAACCAAGTTGGCTTTCAACCCGATTGCTCTCCAATTTTGAACGTTCGATTTGGAGCTCGGCACTGTGTAACAACGGGTGCGTGTCGACTACACGTTGCAATGCCTGGTGGAGTGTATAAGTATCTTGGGCATACGTGGGTGAAAGTGTCACGAAGCCCAATGTATACAACGTGAAATAAACGCGGGAATTTTTCATTGGCATTTGATTTTCGGTTGCAAATTAAATGAAGGTTCGGGTGTATGGGTTTGAGCTATCAATGATACAGGTAAACCGGCATGAATGGCTATTGGCGTTTATTTTGAGTGAATAATAATCAATTTTCTGGTTTTACGCGTTTCCTCTCCGCTATTGGTTAGTCCGTATACGTTAGGAAATATCTCTAGGGAACCTCTAAAAATCCGCTGAGCGGCGCATCGCGTCGTTGAAAAGGGCCGAAAAATGCTCAGATATGCCAGGCCTTTGAGGC
>JAOUGF010000568.1 GCA_029857925.1 Gammaproteobacteria bacterium | reverse complement strand
ACCGCCCAAACGATAGCGCCAGTCGAAAGAATTGCAAAAACATAATTCATGGAGCGTAAACCGGTGGGCTGGATGGATGTGATGTGCATCCAAACCGTTAAAAGCAGCGCATATAAGGGCGGGTAGCCAGCAAACTGCCTGTCATGGTCTTGATAGGGCCATGCGGTAGAATTGAATCCATTGCCGAGGTAAAGATTTATTGCAGGGTCAATAAACATTACCTCATCAAGCCATACTACTGGAAATCGCTCAGCAGTCAAAAAATTTACTACGAAAAACGTCGCAAAAATCCCCAGCAGCCACGCGAGCTCGCTGGTATGTAACGATAGATTGATATTAATGCGGCTAAGTTTATGTTCGTGTTTGTGCATACAGCGTGTGTTTCCTCGCGAGGATTGATTTAGTACGCACGCGGTATCCGCATGATGAAAAATGAACAACGCGCTACTCTGGATGCGTTGAAGTTAGGAATGTTACCGAAGATAGTAGATGTGGAAATTTTTTGAATTCTAGTAGTTTTTTGCATTGGGGTCAATATCCTGGGACACCTTAGTTTTCGGCATTACTTAGTATGATTTTTATCATACTGCGGTTCGAGTGTATACGGTTTTACGGAGAGTTGGGGGAGTTAGTGCTTGTTACCTAGGGAGATGGACGCATAAACATTTAAAAAATAACGGTAATAACAGCTGGGCAATTTGCATTGGTACAAGACTGTATCGCATCAGTTAAGGCCAGGCAGGGTGCTGCATTCGTTTATGAAGAAATTCAATATTCGGGTTATTTCGCCGCTAACGTTGGTGGTGTGGTATCGACGAGTCCTCAAATACTATGGACTTTGGAGAGGAAAACTTTTATTCTTCCGACATCACGGTTGTTAGAACCGTATGGCACTACCGTCTAACTATGCGCACCGCGCCTTTTTTGCGTCACAAGGGTGTGTTCACGATTGTGCAAATTTCGGTGGCAACGGTTATGTGCTCGAAGTCTAAGTACAATCCCGGCTTAAGAATAGTGGCCAATGCGGGAGAAGGTATTTGCGGGATTTGCGGAAGAAGTTTGCGTCATTCTTATTTGTAGGAGGGGTCGCTACGGCGATACACTACGGTTTACTGATCTTATTGGTGCAGGGTTTTGCAGTATCGCCCACGGTGGCGACAACCCTAGGGTTTACCGTAAGTGCAGTCGCGAATTATTTACTTAATTACAAATTAACATTTGTTAGTGATAAACCACATATTGAAGCCGCTGTCAAATTTATTGTTGTATCCTCTGCAGGTTTGGTAGGTAATACTGCAATTATGCACTTTGGTGCATCGGTGATGTCATGGCCGTATCTAATAGTGCAGTTGGGAGCCACCGCCATTATTCTGTTCTGGAATTTTTTTGGAAATTATCTTTGGTCTTTCCGCGCGCGGACGCGGGTAATTAGTTTATAAAACGGAGTACACTCTTGAAATTGGGCATAGTCGTTCCTTGTTACAATGAAGAAGCCGTTATTCAAGAAACGGTGCATCGCTTACTCAGCCTGTTGACGCGTCTGGTGGATGCTCAGCTTGTCGATGGTTCTTCCAAGATTTGGTTTGTTGATGATGGCAGCAAGGACAAAACTTGGGCATTGATTGAGAGTTTTTCAAAACGTGATGAGCGTGTTCGTGGCATAAAACTTTCGCGTAATCGTGGTCATCAGAACGCATTGCTTGCGGGCCTTTTTACCGCCGATGGCGATGCGTTGGTCAGTATCGACGCAGATCTACAGGATGATGTGAATGTAATTGAATCTATGGTGCGTGAAAATCATTCCGGTGCAGAGATTGTTTACGGCGTACGTCAAAAACGAGAAACTGATTCTTGGTTTAAACGTGTGACTGCCGAAGGATTTTACCGCTTACTCGCTACGATGGGAGTGGAGACTGTGTTCAATCATGCGGACTATCGATTGATGAGCCGTCGAGCGATTGAAGCATTAAAGGAGTTTCGTGAAGTAAATTTGTTTGTTCGCGGGGTAGTGCCGTTGATCGGTTATCGGAGCTCCGTCGTTTATTATGATCGTGCGGAGCGATTTGCGGGAGAGTCTAAATATCCGCTGCGCAAAATGTTGGCGTTGGCATTGGATGCGATCACATCTTTTTCGGTGGTGCCGTTACGCTTGATTACCTTGATGGGGTTTGTGGTGTTTGTCGCGACGTTGATGATCACCGGTTGGATACTCTGGACCAGATTTTTCACTGATAGCGCCGTTCCAGGTTGGGCGTCGACAGTGCTGCCGATGTATATGCTAGGTGGTA
>JAOUGF010000565.1 GCA_029857925.1 Gammaproteobacteria bacterium | reverse complement strand
ATACCCAATTCCTGAGCCTCCCAGTATAAAAGAAGTTCTGAATGAAGGTGACTTCGAGCCATGGGAAATATCAATCGCGATTGAGATGGTACAACAAAAACATAGGGAGATGGATGAAAATAAAAAAAGAGAATTTAGTGTGCCTGCTTCCATGGCATTAGGGAAAATGTATAAAGAAAAATTACACGAAATTAGAATTAATTCCTTCTCGACTGTTCTCATTAACATGACCCCTGTCGGCAAAATGCTAGATGCCACGGAAGCACTAGAAGCGGGGGTTTCCATGGGACAAGCAGCAACTGGTGTTAGCTTGGAAGGGAAAAAATTAAACAGTACAGAACGAGAGTTGCTATTATTGAAAGCAGGAGCAAAATCATTTGGCGCATTTGGAAAGGGAGGGCCTTTCATGGAATACGTTGGCAATGACTTGATAGCCGACCAGATCACAGAAGAGATTGACACAATGCTTGATCGTACAAAAAGAGAGAAACCATCGAATCGCAGTACTGCACCAGTTAACGGTATGAGAAACAAACGAGTGAAACAATGTTATGAGGCGAATTCGCCGGAATGGATTCGAGAAAATCACCCGTTGTTTCGTTTAAATTATTTTGATCAAACTGGTTATCAGACTCACCAGTAGAATTAGTAGATATTGGCAATTAGTGGGGTCAATTAGTGGGGTCAGAGTCGATTTTTTTAAACAATTAGTGGGGTCAGAGTCGATTTTTTTTAAAGAAATCGTGTCAAACAACGGCGTTTTAGACTGTAAAGGATATAGCACTATTGAAAGAAAGTTAACCAACGGAGGGACGAGCCATGTTAAATCACGGAGCCTTGAAATTATTTATCGCCACCTTGTTGATGGTGTCGTTTACGAGTTGCAAGAAACCTGAATCACCGCCACCCCCGACCGAGCAATCCTCGGCGCGACTGATCTCCGAAGTGACCGAGGTGTCGCTGGCGATGTTGAAGACGAATCCGCCGCAACTGAGCATCACCGCCAAGGGCAATGTATCGTCCGCCGCTTGGACAAAACCGCAACTGAAACCGTTTGTCTACATCGCACCGCCGCAGGACGGCATCTATGACTTCAACTTCGAGGCGGTTCCGCCGCAGGGGCCGGCGGCTGCGGTGATGTCGCCCGTCGAGACGACGTACACCTTAAACCCGATGCCGGATACACTGAAGGGCGTGCGTATCCATGCCACGCAAAACAAAAAGGAAGCCATGCTATAGGCGAAATTCGCGGTTGCAACAAGTAGGTTTGTTTGCAAATCCACAGAGTGGCCGACGTGATTAAAACCGTCGCCCGGACAATACAGGAGGAAGCGCCATGATCAAGGATAAAGTTGCCAAGCAAATTAAATCCAAAAAAAACAAGCCATCCGGTGCGGCTAAACAAACCACCCCGCGCAGCGTCAAATCCGCGCCGACCAAACCGCCCGCCACGGGGCCATACACGGTATTCGGCCTGGTGCTGCACGCCGACGGCACGCCCGCGATAGGCGTGGTCGTCACCGCCTACGACCAAGACCTGTCGGGGGCCACGCTGCTCGGCACCGCCACCACCGATAGGAGAGGCGCTTACGAAATTGCCTACACCCAGGCGCAATTTCGCATGACAGCGAACGAACGCGGCGGCGCGGATGTGTTTGTGCGCGTCCACAATGCGAAGCAAGAACAAGTGTTCCAGAGCAAGACCACGCGCAACAGTCCGGCGCGTTTGCAGGTGAATATAAAACTACCGGCCGTGCAATGCGTGGTGCGCGGCGCGGTGCGCAGCGAACTGGGCGAATTGCTCAACGGTGTGACCGTGCAGGCCTTTGACCGGGACTTGCGCAGCGAACAGTTGTTGGGCAACGCGCAAACCAAAAATGGCCAATATGAAATTCGCTATTTGCAATCGCAGTTCGCCAAGGCCGAAAAAGATACGGCGGACCTGGTCATGAAGGTGTTGGACGTTACAGGCAAGGAAGTTTACAAGACACCGATACGCTTCAATACGCCCGCGGAATTGCAATGGGATATCAATCTGCAAGGCGCCACTTACACCGGGCCGTCGGAATGGGAAGTCCTGCTGGGTGCCGTGACACCATTGTTGGACGGTGTTACGCCGCGCGACTTGCGCGAGGACGAACAACTTCAGGACATTTCGTTTTTGGCCAGTGAAACCGGCGAAGACACCGCCAAGATCGCATTGCTGCCCACCGCGTATCTATTTTCCGAAAAGACCAAGATCGCGCCGGAAATATTTTACGGGCTGTTCCGCCAGCAGTTCCCCACCGA
>JAOUGF010000564.1 GCA_029857925.1 Gammaproteobacteria bacterium | reverse complement strand
ATGGGGTTGTTAATCGTGCCGTTGGCGGTTACGGGCGGTGTGACAGTGCTCATGATGCGTTTTGCAGAGTGGTACAGTCATCGCCAGTCTCGCGCAGAAGATTGAATTCATGGATGAGCCGGACTTTTTGTGCGCGAGGCAGGCGTTTAAGATGTGCCTCACGTTGGCTCGCCGACGGTCGAGTATGGCCGGATTCAACATAAACCAGTTGCACAGGCAGGCGTCCGCGCAGATATTTCGCGCCGCGCCCTGCGGCGTGCGTCGCCAGTCGTTGCGCGAGGTGATTTGTAATGCCGGTATACAACGTGCCGTCTTTGCAACGTAGGATATAGACTAACCAATTAGAAGAAACGGGCATAGACAGGAGTCTATATTTTGTATCGCCCAACCGCAAGTTGTAACTCTTTCGAGACTGCAATTAATCCATCACTGGTGTCTGCCGCCGCGCGTGTATGTTCGCGGGTCTTGTTGGCAAGTTCGCTGATACTGATGGTCTTATCTTCTATGCCTTGGGCGACCGCACTTTGTTGCTCTGTAGCCGCCGCGACTTGCAAGTTCATGGTGTTGATGTTGGCGACCGCTTGGGCGATTTCATTTAACGCGCGTCCTGCGGCGTCGGCTTGTTCAAGACTGACCTTTGTTTGTTCACGCCCGCTATGTATCGCGGTTACCGCGCCGTATGCGCCGCTCTGCAATTGTTCTATCATGGTTTGAATTTCTTTGGTGGCGGATTGAGTGCGCGTGGCGAGCGTGCGTACTTCGTCGGCGACCACGGCGAAGCCGCGTCCTTGTTCACCTGCGCGCGCCGCTTCGATCGCGGCATTCAGCGCCAACAGATTGGTTTGTTCTGAAATGCCTTGAATAGTGTCCAAAACGCTGCCTATTCGCTCCGTTTGCTGCGCAAGGTTTTCAATCGTATCGCTGACATGATCCACGTCGGTGGCCAGACGTGACATCGATTCTACTGCGCGATTTACCGTCTGTTGTCCATTTTCCGCCAGGTGATTGGTGGTTTGCGCGGCGCTGGAGGTCTCCGTGGCATGTTCGGCGACGGCGTGTATCGTGGTGGCCATCTGTGTAATCGCGGTCGCGACCTGCGTAATTTCGCTTTGCTGCGCGCCTACGGAACGGTCTACATTTTCAGCGATGTGGGAGATTTTAACGGTGATATCTCCCAATGCGCGTACCGTGGTCGTGAGCGTTTGCATGATGGCGCGCATCTTGTCCAAAAAGGCATTTAGATTATTGACCAAAAGACCGATTTCATCCCGGCTGTGAGCGGTCACGCGTAAACTGAGATCACTGTCACCGTCAGCGAGATCTTTCAGTGAGTTGGCGACGTTTAAAATGTCGTTGGAGATAAGTCTCACCACGAAAAAGGCCACCGCAACAATGATGAAGGTGACTAAAATACCGATAAACCCACCGTATTCCAGTGCGCGCATTTCCGCTATTTTTGCTTCTTGTAAGTTATGTAAAAACAAACTGTGCATGCTTACACGGAAGCCTTCGAAGGTATTGCGCACGGTTTCTAGTTTCTCGGTCATAATGCCGCTGTATTTGGGTAATTCATCCATGTTAACGGTGTGTTGAATCATGCCCGCTGAAAAATTGCGCGCCACATCAAAATATTCGTGTAATGCGCTGTGCACATTTGCATAATATTCCATGTATTCCGGTTGCAATTTCCCCATTTCGTCGAGATTGGTGTGAATATTGGTGTGGATGCCGTCAGCCTTCGCGAGCATGTCCATTTCCGAAGTGATGACGGCCAGATTGAGCGTTTCAGTGATTTTTTCTAAGGCTTGCAGATTGTCATTTGCGCGTTCCAATACTGGGTAATTGGTGCTCGCAATGTCGTCCAAACGTAATTCATTCCGGTGTACTAACACTAGATTGATAGCAAAATAAGTCGCAAAACCCAACAACGTGACCAATGCGATGGAAAGCACTTTGTAGCGCAATGGGGTACGAAATAAAAGGGATTTGACCAGAGTCATAGGGAGGCATTGTTTCCACTTTCACAATTGTAGGGTAATCGGTCATAAGGTGCCTAACTTGAGGCGCAACGTCCTTCGACGCAGGTACGAAGGACGTTGCTGTGTACAGGTTTAGCGGCTGAGCGGAATGATTTTAACGTTGTTGTCTGCAAAACGTTTGTCTATGTAACCAATTGCAGAAGGATTTTTTGCGACTATGGCTTTAACGTCGCCAGCATCACCGACTGCCTTAGGTGGTGTGCCTTTGCCGGAGAAAATCAAGGTCGCCCAATACGATTTTAACTGCGACTCG
>JAOUGF010000563.1 GCA_029857925.1 Gammaproteobacteria bacterium | reverse complement strand
ACCGCACAGGCGTTGGACAGTGCGATGCATACGCGCATCGAAAGCCATCGCGCACGCCGCCCGGCGCACTGGCGCACACTGGAAGAGCCGCTTGCGCTCGCGAATTGTTTGCAGGAAATCGCGCGTGGCGATCGTTGCATCATCGTCGATTGTCTCACGTTGTGGTTGACGAATTTATTGCTGAATGACGATCCGCAACGGCTCACAACGGAATTGGAATCGCTCTACTCGGTGTTACCGACACTACGCGGCACATTGATTCTTGTCAGTAACGAAACCGGACTCGGCATCACCCCTATCGGCGACTTGACTCGCCAATTCGGCGATGCCGCAGGCCTGATGCATCAACAACTGGCTACACTGTGCGACCGTGTGATCCTCACCGTCGCCGGTCTGCCGCTCACACTGAAGGACAATTCCCGATGAACTACGATATCGCGTGGTTGAGCATGCCCTCGGCGAGCCTCGACGACAACGCGCGTGCGAGCGCGCACGCGCGCCAGCAATTATTGACGAAACCCGCCGGTTCGCTGGGCCAGTTGGAATCCATTGCGATACGCCTGGCGGCGATGCAAAAAACCTCGACGCCTACACTTGAAAATGTTGCGATTGTAGTATTCGCGGGCGATCACGGCGTCACAGAGGAAGGCATCTCGGCGTTTCCGCAGGCCGTCACTGCAGAGATGGTGCGCAACTTCGCGCGCGGTGGCGCGGCGATCAGCGTATTGGCGCGCCAATTGGGCGCGCAACTGGAGGTCATCAATCTGGGCACCGCGCAACCGATGGAGGCGCTCGCGGGCGTGCGTCACTATGATTTGGGCCACGGCACCCGCAATTTTACACAACAACCGGCGATGACCGAACATCAACTCGCTTGTGCACTGCACGCGGGACGTCACGCCGTTGAGCGCGCCAAACTTTCAGGTGCGCAGCTTTTTATCGCGGGTGATATGGGCATAGGCAACACCACCGCCACCACCGCGATCGCATGCGCGCTGCTCAAACACGCGCCTTCCAAACTCAGCGGTCCCGGCACAGGTTTAAACGCCGACGGCGTCGCGCACAAGGCGCGTGTCATCCAAAAGGCCTTAGACCTCCATCACCCCCACTGCGCGCATCCATTGGAAACGTTGCGCCGCATGGGCGGCCTCGAAATCGCCGCGATCACCGGCGCGTACATCGCGTGTGCGCAAATGGGAATACCTATGTTAGTCGACGGTTTTATCGCGACGGGCGCCGCGCTGGTCGCGACGCACATCCAGCCCAGTACCCGCGATTGGATGCTGTTTGCGCACGCCTCCGCTGAGCCCGGTCATGCGCATATCGTGCAGGCGTTGGATGCTCAGCCGTTGTTGAACCTCGGCATGCGCTTGGGCGAAGGGAGCGGCGCCGCCGTTGCGGTGCCGTTGCTAAGGCTTGCTTGCGCATTGCATAATGAAATGGCCACCTTCGCCGAGGCCGGCGTGTCCGAACAAACCCCATAATTCAACGACGGAATAAACCTGTGCGCCTATTATATCCGCTGCTGATCGCGATACAGTTTCTAACACGCCTGCCAGTGCAGCTACGCCATTTGCCCGACGACAGGCAAATCGGCCGTTCGCTGTTGTACTATCCGCTGGTGGGACTGTTACTCGGTGCCTGCTTGGCGGGCGTGCACGTCGCATTATTAAACCTCGCCGTTTCTAATATGCTGCGCGCTGCACTAGAGGTGAGTATTTGGGTGCTGTTGACCGGTGCGTTGCATCTAGACGGATTAGCGGATACGGTAGACGCGTGGGCAGGCGGGCGCGGCAATCGCCAGCGCACATTGGAAATCATGAAAGACCCCACCAGCGGACCGATGGGCGTCACCGCACTGGCATTAATATTGTTAATTAAATTTGCCGTATTGAATAACCTGTTCATGCAACAATGGTATCTCCTGTTATTGATACCTTTTGCCGCGCGCGGCGCGTTGGTGTGGCTGATGGTCAGTGTGCCTTATGTGCGACGCGGCGGCTTGGGCGAGGCCTTGGCGCAACATGCGCCCAAACGCGGCGCGAAGGTAATTTTGGTGTTGTTCGCGATGGGTGCAGTGGCCATATACAAAATCCCGGCGACAATTATTTTATCGACGACGGTTTTGGTCTATCTATTTTTCCGCAATACAATCCACCGCCGCATCGGAGGCACAACCGGCGACACGGCGGGTGCGTTGGTGGAGATTGTGGAAACCCTCGCGCTGATCATAGTGTCCATTGCGTTACCTTTGCTTGAACGCTGGGTGTAAAACACATTATTTAAACACCCAC
>JAOUGF010000051.1 GCA_029857925.1 Gammaproteobacteria bacterium | reverse complement strand
TGCCTGATATGTTGGCTTTTGATCACGCGCTCATTTTAGACGATTATTTTCAGTTTAGAGATCATCGCCGAGTGGCGCCATTGCGGTAATTGACGCCTAAATGCTCAAAAATGTTACGCATGGGTGTTCACAGTGTAGAGCGACCTGACGGACTTAGACGATCGTAGCGAGGGAACGTCATTTTGAGACAGATTTTTCGAACGTTTGAGGCGAATGGCCGTCGCTATTTAACGAAAAGGATCGAAAAATATGATCACAATGGCTTTTCTGCAACTGTTCAGCCCTAAGTCCGAAAGGCATACGGTGATGTGGGCACTGCATAGCCAAAAGACGATTTGTGCAAAGGTGTAATACGATGTGTGTCTCCGTTCGAATTACACCTCATATGCAACATGACAGGCGCAACAACCCACGCGAGCGCCGTCTACGTCACTGGCAAACCTTGTGGAGGAGTATATCTTCGCGTCGGAGGGCCGGTGTTCGCCGGTCGAAGGATCCGCGTCATAATATTCTATTAGACCATCATGAGCCGTTATTTTTTTTCTTGATTGTTGCAACGATATTGTTGTGCGTCGCCGATGCCTACTTGACGCTAGCGATCCTCGATCGCGGTGGTATGGAAATGAATCCATTCATGCGCGTGCTGTTAGAAACGGATGTGCACATCTTTTTTGGCGTAAAATACATATTAACCGCGCTTTGTCTGATTTTGGCGCTCACGCATAAACGCTTTGTCGTATTTCGATTTTTGAACGGCAACCATATTTTATGGTGGACGTTTGCGTCGTATGCGGTGCTCGTTAACTATGAAGTTTTGTTGCTCATTTGATGGCTCTATCGATTGCGCGTTGCGAGGGGCGTATAGCCCAACGTGTTTGGGAGTTGAGGGAGGGTTATTTGCGGCCGTTCTCCCGTTAAACTCAACAAAAATGCCACGATGTCTGCAGTATCTGCATCACTGAGTTGCAGGCGCAATTGTGTCTTGGCCATGATACGCACGGCTTCGTCCAGCGTAATTACAGAGCCATTGTGAAAATACGGCGCGGTGAGTGCGATATTACGCAGAATAGGGACGCGCCACATATATTTGTGCCCCGGATCTTGAGTCACGAGGTAACGGCCCAGATCATCGGCGAGCGCGTATTTTTGGTCGTATTCGCTGCCCAAGTGATTGGGAAATAGTTCGTAGAAACCTTCGCCCATGCCGATGGCCGGCCCAGGGGCGGGACCCGCGAAATTGACGCCAAAGTGGCAGGACATGCACCCCAAATTGTCGAACAAGTCCAGGCCGCGCTTTTGTTGCGTGGAAAGTGCTTTTTTATCGCCTTTTATAAACTTATCGAAGGCGCTGTTAGGTGTCAGCAGCGTACGCTCAAAGCTCGCCAGTGCTTGGGTGGTGCGTAACAAGTTTATCGCGTCATCGCCAAAGGCGCTGATAAACAATTCACGATAAGCCTTGATGCTGGTGAGGCGTGCGACCAGCGTTTCTTCGGTGGCCAATGCCATGACGGCCGGGTCTAGTAAGTGTTCGGCGGCTTGCAATTCTAGGCTGGTGGCGCGGCCATCCATAAACAAAACCGTCTGAAATGCCACATTCCACAGGGTTGGCGCGGAACGTTTCAGCTTATTAAGACTGCGTTTTTGTGACACGCCTTTGTCTTCACCGCCGCCCGCGAGTTGGTGACAGGCGTCGCAATTTGACGTACCGTCCGCCGATAATCGAGGATCAAAATAGAGGTGTTTACCTAACGCTATCTTGGCCGGATTTTGGGGATTGTCCGCAGGGATTGGAGGTGTCTGTGGCAAGGGTTGCAGGATATCAAATGCAGTTGCGCTGCTTGCCGCCAGGCCTAACCATACCAACACTAGAAAACGCGACATTTATATACCCTTATTGTGTATTAATGAAGGCGCGATGTCCGACTCATCACGGTCGCGCGTGCCACTAAATGGGGCGCTATTGTGCCATAAAATAAGGGGGAGCGGCAGGGGTAAACTTTGGCGGTAGGCCTGTCGATAAGAACTGTATATCGCCCAACGGCGGTGTCACCAGGGATTGTGTGGCTACGTATGAAGATCATCGCGGGTTTTTTAATAGTCATCGTTTGCGTATTGGGTGGGTTTGTCATCTCCAACGGTGAATTGGCGGCACTTTGGCATCCGCCCGAATTATTGATTATCGGCGGCGGGGCCGCAGGTGCCTTTGTCATCGCCAACCCGATGACGGTCATCAAGGCTGTACTTCGGGAAATCCCTGCATTGTTAAAGGGAAGCAAATACGGTAAGCCCGCATACATGGAATTGCTTGCAATGCTCTACGAAATTTTTTCGATCGCGCGCAAAGAAGGTGTAATGGCATTAGAGCAACATCTAGAAGAACCCGACAAAAGCCCACTCTTCACCAAATACAAGGTGTTTATCAAGGACCATTCCGCCGTAGAGTTTTTGGCGGACAATTTGCGTTTGGTGGTCAGCGGTGCCGCCAATTCTAATGAGTTGGAATCCATGATGGAAAAGGAACTTGAGCTTGCGTTAGAAGAACGACGTGAACCCGGGGGTGCGCTAACGCGTATCAGTGATGCATTGCCAGGCTTTGGTATCGTCGCGGCGGTGATGGGCGTAGTGATTACGATGATGTCAATTTCAGACGGCCCGGAAATCATTGGAGCGAAGGTGGCGGCCGCATTAGTGGGCACATTTTTGGGTATCTTGTTAGCCTACGGTTTTGTGGGGCCGCTAGGGCACGCAATGGAACACAAGGCGATTATAGAAAGTAAATACTTAGAAGTGATTAAGGCCGCCATTCTGGCCAGTGTTAATGGCTATAGCCCGCAAATGGTGGTTGAATTCGCACGTAAGGTGATCTTGGAACACGACCGGCCGTCATTTAATGAATTGGAAAAATTTTTAAAGGAGAACAAAGCGTAGTGCGAATTTGGGTAGACGGTTGAGATTCTTAATAATTCGGATGGATTGCAATGGCGAATAAACCAACAGCAAATGCGACGAATGGGCGTCCCATCATCGTCAAACGAATAAAAAAAGTCGCAGGGGGACATCATGGAGGGTCTTGGAAGGTCGCCTACGCGGATTTTGTGACGGCCATGATGGCCTTTTTTCTGCTACTGTGGTTATTGAATAATCTGCCTGGGGATAAAAAGGACGGCGTCGCCAAGTACTTTCGCGCACCTGGTAGCACGGAAATGGAAGGTGGTGGTGCTGGCGAAGTGAAGGGCACTGGGGTGATTGCGGATCGCAATTTGGACGAAACAAGTATAGTTTCAACGCAAGAGGCCTCGTTGCACGACAAGGCGAAAAAAATGGAGGAAGATAAGAAGCGCCTAGAGAATCTAAAGACGGCGATTGCGGAGGCGATCAAAGGCAATCCGACGCTGACTGCATTCAAAGATCAACTGATTATGGACATGACCAGCGAGGGTCTGCGCATACAATTGGTAGACAAGGAAAATCGGCCGATGTTTGATTCAGGGGGGGCGGATGTGAAGCCCTATATGCGCACGATGTTACGCGAAATCACCAAGACGCTGAGCCCCTTGCCGAACAAGGTAAGTATTGCCGGTCATACAGATGCGGTGGCCTTTTTGGGGCGGGCGGATTACAGCAATTGGGAGCTTTCCGTGGACCGTGCCAACGCGGCACGTCGCGAAATGGCGATGAGTGGCTATCCTATAGACAAATTTGCGCGGGTGATCGGGCTCGCGTCTACGGTGTTATATTTACCGGATCAACCCTCTGATCCGATGAACCGACGCACGAGCATTGTGGTACTTACCCAAGACGCGGCGGAGCGCATTCAAAAAGAGGAAATGGGTCAAGGAACCGATCATCGCCTAGTCAGGGATGCGGCGACGATTTTCTCGGCGCCAAGTGCCCCCCCCGTCGCGCCGCTACAAACGCTATCACCTCCAACGGACCGCTAACGGCAGGCGCTTATTGCGCTGAACATGGATATAACGAGAGGTACGCCCTTGCGTCTGACATCGTGAGTTTATTTTGCCTGTGTAATCATCGCGTAGGCGGAATGATTATGTATGGATTCAAAATTTTCGGATTCCACGGTATAGCGTGAGATACGCGGGTCTTTGTTCAAGCGCGCGGCGACATCACGCACCATATCTTCCACAAATTTCGGATTTTCATAGGCGCGCTCGGTGACGTATTTTTCGTCTGGGCGTTTTAGTAGGCCGTAAAGTTCGCACGAGGCCTCTTGCTCGACGATCTCTATCAGCTCTTCTATCCATACGAAATCTTGTGTGGTTGCCGTGATTGTGACATGCGAACGCTGATTATGCGCACCGTACTTTGAAATTTCTTTGGAACACGGGCACAGGCTGGTTACGGGCACAACCACCCGAATTGTCAACGAGGTTTTACCTTCACGGATCTCACCGTTAAACGTGACATCGTAGTCCAACAGGCTTTGTACTTTAGAAATTGGTGCGGTTTTATTAATGAAATAGGGGAAGCGCATTTCGATGTGACCGGATTTGGCCTCCAGGCGCTCACTCATCTCAAACAACATGTCTTTGAAGGATTTGACGGTGATTTCGCGTTCGTGGTTGTTTAATATCTCCACAAAGCGCGACATGTGCGTGCCTTTAAAATTGTGCGGCAGATCCACATACATCGCAAAGTTTGCGATCGTGTGTTGTTCGCCGCCGGTGCGGTCTTGCACGCGCACGGGATGGCGTATATCTTTTATTCCAACCTTGTCGATCGCAATGCGGCGACTGTCGGCGCTGTTTTGTACGTCCGCGATGTCATTTGATTTCGCCATTCTATTCATCCTCACTGTAGCGGGCACAGGCACGTTCGGTTTCCCATACCGTAACCGCGCTGACACGCACGCCTGGTGCATTAAGCCGTTCGCCGACGGCCTGGAAAAGGTATAACGCCAAATTTTCTGCCGTAGGATTAACCCGTAAAAATGGGGTTAATTCGTTTAAATACTGGTGGTCAAGCGCGTTAATGACATCTTTTGCACCCTGTTTAATTGCCTTGAAGTCCATGCCCATGCCGACAGCGTTCAGTGCGTTGGCGACGACCTCGACTTCCACCTTCCAATTGTGCCCGTGCATACGGCTACAATCGCCGGGGTAGTCACGCAAGGTGTGGGCGGCAGCAAAATCCGTAACTATCTTAAGGGTGAAACGTGGTGTCATATAAATCTTGAGTAGTATACTAGGAATTTATCGAACGCGCCAGTATAGGTGCAGTACGAGCGGCAATATATTGGTGGGCGGCGGCCACAATCCCTTTAGCGTCCAAACCACACTCCGCCAATAGCTGTTCATGAACGCCGTGATCTATAAAGCGATCGGGAAGTCCTAAGTTTATGATTGCAGGAGCATTTTCGATCCCGACTAAGACCTCATTTACAGCGCTTCCGGCGCCGCCAAGCACAGAATTTTCCTCAATGGTGATCAGTAAGGAATGGTCACGCGCCAATGCGACAATGGTATCTATATCTAAGGGTTTTATAAACCGCATGTTCACTACGGTGGCATCCAGTTGTTCACCGGCTATTAGTGCCGGTGTTAGCATGCTGCCAAACGCGAGCAGCGCGATGCTATGACCTTGACGACGTTGATCCGCCTTGCCGACAGGCAGGCGCTCCATGGCTTGCTCTATCGCCGCCCCTGGGCCGCTACCACGCGGATAGCGCACCGCTGCAGGCCCCGAGTGCAAAAAGCCCGTATATAACATCTGACGGCACTCATTTTCATCCGCAGGGGCCATGATCACCATATTGGGAATGCAACGCATAAAGCTGTAATCAAAGGTGCCGGCATGGGTGGCACCGTCGGCCCCCACCAGGCCAGCACGGTCAATCGCATACAACACCGGTAGGTTTTGTATCGCGACATCGTGTATAAACTGATCATAGGCCCGTTGCAAAAATGTAGAATAAATCGCTACGACGGGCTTGAGTCCTTCACAGGCGAGACCTGCCGCCAACGTCACTGCATGTTGTTCGGCGATACCAACGTCAAAACTCCGTGTTGGGAAGCGTTGAAAGAAATCAACCATGCCCGAACCCTCACGCATGGCGGGGGTGATCGCTATCAGGCGCGGGTCACGCTCTGCCATATCGCATAACCACTGGCCGAAGACTTGGGTATACGTGGTACCGCCTTTACCGCGTGACAAGGCGCCGGTTTTAGCGTCGAATTTAGATACGCCGTGATATTCGCATGGATTATCTTCAGCAGGCGCATAACCTTTGCCCTTTTTGGTAATGACGTGTAGAAACTGCGGTCCGCTCAAAGACTTTATATTACGCAAGGTGCTGATCAGGGCAGGGAGGTCGTGGCCGTCTATCGGGCCAATATAGTTGAAACCGAGTTCTTCAAACAAGGTGCCAGGCACCACCATCCCTTTCACATGCTCTTCGGCTCGGCGTGCCAATTCCCATACCGAGGGCATACGCTTGAGCACCTTTTTGGAACCTTCGCGCACCGATGAGTAGAGTTTGCCAGATAAAATTTTGGCTAAATAATTGGACATACCGCCGACATTTTCCGAAATGGACATGTCGTTATCATTTAAGATCACGAGCAAATTGGCATCCAGGTCGCCCGCATGATTCAACGCCTCAAAGGCCATCCCGGCGGTCATCGCGCCATCACCAATGACGGCGACGATTTTGCGCTCGCTCTCTTGTAGTTTCGCAGCCAGCGCCATGCCTAAAGCGGCGCTGATGGACGTACTAGAATGGCCGACGCCAAAGGTGTCAAATGGGCTTTCGCTGCGCTTTGGGAAACCAGAGAGTCCATGCCGTTGTCGTAGTGTATGCATGCGGTCACGACGGCCGGTGATGATCTTATGTGGGTAACTTTGGTGGCCCACGTCCCACACTATGCGATCTTCCGGTGTTTGAAACACATAGTGCAGTGCCAGCGTTAATTCCACCGTACCCAAACCCGCAGCAAGGTGCCCACCGGTTTGCGAGACTGTGTCGATTAAATATGCGCGCAATTCACTCGCCAACTCCCCAAGTTGGGTCTCAGGCAAGCGGCGCAGCGCCTCCGGCGTATCATATTGCTCTAATAATGGATAGTGAGCCGTTTCGGCCATAATTTCTAACCCAGCGCGGTGTAAACCGCTTATGATGACTGTTTATCCAAGGGCGTGCAAGCGCTAGGTGCTGCGATGCACGATGTAGTGTGATAGCCATCGTAACATATCAGCCTTAGCATCAAAATCCGCCAATGCCGCGAGGGCTTGCTCATGCAAGGCTTGTGCGGCCTGCTTTGCTCCATCCATACCCAAAATCGCAGGGTAAGTAGGTTTATTACGTGCAACATCCGAACCTTGTGGCTTACCGATGACTGCGGTGTCGCCTTCGATGTCCAAAATGTCGTCACGCACCTGGAACGCCAGTCCGATAAATCGGGCATAATCATCCAAGCAACGGCGGGTATTCTCTGGGAGGTCTGGCCTACACAACGCCGCCAGTCCCACGCTGGCGCGAATCAGCGCGCCAGTCTTATATAAATGCATAGTTTCAAGCTGTGCTAAATCCAGTGTATGGCCCACTGCCGCCAAGTCTATAGCCTGGCCACCGGCCATGCCATTGGAGCCGCTGGCCTCCGCCAATAACGCAATCATCGCCACACGTATCGCCGGGTCAGCAGGCATCGCAGGGTCGATAGCGGGTATAGAGAACGCCAACGCCTGCAATGCGTCACCCGCCAGTATCGCTGTGGCCTCATCAAATGCCTTGTGACAGGTGGGTTGACCGCGGCGCAGATCATCATCATCCATCGCCGGCAGGTCGTCATGTACTAGCGAATAGCTATGGATAATCTCAACCGTGGCTGCAGGACCGTCCAATTGTGCCAACGGAATAGAAAGCGCGTCCCCGGTCGCGTATAACAACACGGGCCGAATACGTTTACCACCGCCCAACACCGCGTAACGCATGGCTTGGTGTAGCAGCACTGGGGGTCGATCTGCTGCAGGTAGCCAATGGTTCAAGGCTATTTCTGCACGCGCCTGCAAGGCCTTGGTGCGTGCTAGAAAATACTCATTCTGCATCGGATTCATGATATGGCTGTACATCAGGTTGCCCATTTTTTTGCAGAAGAATAGTGACTTTTTGCTCGGCATCTTTGAGGGCGGATTGGCACTGTTGCGCAAGGTTCACCCCGCGTTCAAATGCGGCCAACGACGCCTCCAAGGGTAAATCCCCCTTTTCAAGTTGCGTAACCAGCTGTTCTAACTCTGCAAGGCTTTTTTCAAAATCAATCATTTTCTAAAGGGTTGTCTGTATGGTAGGGCGATTGAGACATGATACCGGAGTACCACAGGGAAACCTAGGGGTAGTTAAAATTGTAGGCCTAGCCGCCTAGCCGCCTAACGGACTTAGGGCTGAACTGCTGCGGAATTGGTCAAATTCCCCCCTCCTTTTTTGTAAATTAGCGACGGCTATTCGCCTCAAACATGTAAAAATACCGTCTCTATTGGCCTTCGCCTGCTAGGATCGCCTAAGTTCGACAGATTGCTAACAACTGGGTAACTAGGCTTGTTATGCCTGGCAACGTTAAGAGACAATGTGGCTGGCATCGGAGTAAGGCGGAAATCTGTGGCGCGTTTAGTCGTTTTTCTTCCCCAATATACAATTGAAGGAATGCGTGCGGGTCATTCCCCGTTGAAGGCGCTATTGGCAAATATAAAGGTTCACCAGCCACTTCAAGCGTTCAATGCCCCCCCTGAAGCGCTGGCGGCACATTTCGGCCTCTATGAACCGCATATCCCTTGGGCAAGAATGTGTGCGCACGCACTTGGATTGAATGTGGGCGCAGCGTCTTGGTTATGCTTAGAACCCGTGCGCGTAACAGCACAACGTGGACGTCTGATACTTCAAGGTATAGCACACATAGACTTGCCTGTCGAAAGCCCAATGTTTGCAACGCTTTCAGAATTAGTAAGTTCAATCGGCTGTCAATTATTGTCTGTGCGCAATGGCAGTCTTTTTTTGAAATGCGTCCATCCATTAGAGTTGAGCACCCATCCTTGGTGGCATGCTTGGGGAAGGGACATCAGCGAATATTGGCCAACCGGCCCGGATCAAAAACGTTGGCTATCACTATTTAATGAATTGCAAATGGTCTTGCATGCAGAGACTATCGTAGATCGCTGGGGCAGCCCTGCAACAGAAAACAGCGCCAACGCATTTTGGGCATGGGGTGAAGGAACATGGCTGCCAACCGAGCAAGTGACCATGCGCAACGTCTATGCGGATGACATGCTCCCGCGGATACTGGCCTTTGGACGCAGAGACCCACTATATTCACTTACAGAATTTTTTGCAGAGGGTGTACCCCTCGCCGAGGATAATTTGGTCGTTTTAGGCCGCTGCCTGCCAACGGACAATACTGAAAGCGCACGCTATACAGACTATGAAAATCAACTGATAGAGCTGCTAACTTTGCGAAAAATAAAGGAAGTTGATTGGGTA
>JAOUGF010000562.1 GCA_029857925.1 Gammaproteobacteria bacterium | reverse complement strand
TATTTGCCCAAGTCCACGGGTTGAACAAGGTGCGAAACGCGGCGGCCTCCACCGAACCTTGATAAATACGATCTCTATTAAACGGTAACATGCCCGCCCAACTGTCGTAGGCGTCCCAATTGGGTTTGCTCTTCGCCTTGACGATGCCCGGAGGGATGCCGGTGGTGCCCGGCGACGAACTCGTATTTAACACGTTCTGCGTCGAATGGCATCTCGTACACTTTGAGTCATCGACGGACACGCCCCGTGTCCGCGCCGGAACGCTGCCCATCACCCCTATGTTGGTCAACACGATTTCATGAAAACGAAAATTTTTCTCTGTCGCGTCCCACTGCATGTATTCAACCGCATTGGGATGCGAGCCCGGATAAGAACTATGCGTAGACGTGCCGACCGAAAAGACGCGTTGCGCATTCCCACTGGGCAGCAGAATGCGTGGGTTTTGTGCCGTGCCTGTCTGCAGGCTTTCAGACCTCGACATCAACACCCAATTGCGCCGATATTCCACCGGCAGCGCGGCGATAAATTTTGCAGGCGTATTGATCGACGGATTTGCAGCTAGGTACGCTTGAATACCTAAAGGTGAAAAATCTGTCAACGCGGGAATCCCACCCGCAATCGCAAATTCCGCGCGCACCGAGCGATTTGACGTGATCGACAACGGACAGGTGGCCGTCGTGCCGCTGCAGTCGCCTAACCAACGCACAAAGGTAGAACCCGCCGCGGGCGTTGCCGCCAAAACTTCAGAGCCACCAAGCAAATAAAATTGAGAACAATCCACGCCACAATTAATGGTACCTGACGCGGTTGTCACCGTTCCACCGCCTAAACCTGTCTTCATCACCTTTAAATTTGCCGCAGTTGCGGCACTCGCGAATAACACAGTAGAAAAAAATAATAGAAAACTCACCACAACATTTTTACATTGCACACGCCACACTGCCTTTGCGTGCATACCACATAAAGTTGATATATACATTGCACTATCTCCTTGTTACATTTCCGCCGCGCACTACTCAATCGACCAAAACCAACACCATGCAATGGACTATTTTCATCCACTACTGACATTACCAATGAATGTGGCTTATTGTGATTAAACTTTAAAACGTGTGTGTTTTCGGAGACCCTGTAGGCGTACCTAGATGTTCCAGCTCAGCCGTGGCAGTATCGAGATGCTTGCAATGACCGCATCGCATACCTGCGTGACGCAATCCATCTCACATTGCCAACTGCTTCGTCTTGGAACAACCCATATGATGGGCAATCGGGTATAATCGAAACGATGTTTTTGAGCGAGGGATATTTTTCTGTATCAACCGCTTAAAATACGCGCCGTACCCGTCAAAGCGCGTTCCTGCGGTAGAGGGGACTTAAATTCGAGGTCGGCATTCTCGTACTCTTCAGTGCTTGCACCTGATAAAATCTTAAAATTCGAATAAATCTGCTACATCGCGTAAATAATATTGAAATTCACAACGCCAAACTATTACCATACGCAAACGAACGATCCAAACTGAGAACAGGTGCGCGCAGCGCACCCTATCCTGTAAGTCTTGCAGTTTGACATCCGCAAAACCTTTGCGTATCTATAGTAACCAAAGAAATTGTATACAGCGTAGGACGCGCGCCTCGACGTTTTATGACTTGCCGGTCACTACGTATCGTGTTTCACCATCAAATCCGGTTGCCCCCTCCGAAGCGAAGACAACCGGATCAACTTTGGATCATCACTTACGCGTAGCACCCAGCTTGCGTTTTTCTTTAACGCGTCTAACCTTTGTCAACACCGCATGAGCATACGCTTCCGCATCGCCGCGTGTCTTGATCGCATCAAACTTTGATTTAACAGCCGCGACCTCGTGCGGTGTGCGCCCCGACATTTCGATTTCGGCCTTCCGAAGGGTGTGCATCGTGTTCACGAAATTCCCGGAATCCGGTAACGGCAACGCATTGAGCTGCGCGCGTCTTTCTTCTGTCATGGTTTGCACGGCCGCCATGAACCGAGGAATTGGAACGTTGAGCGTCGTAGGACAATCGGTACGCGGCGTCTGCAGTGAAAGTGTTTTAAGTACACTATTGGCGGCGGCATCCCGCTTCGTCAGCGGTTGCAGATCAAACAACTCCTCAAGCGTCTTCAAAACCGAAGTATGATCGTAGAGTGTGTGGTCCACCTTTCCAGCCGGTATGCGTGGGGAGACTACAATTCCAGGAACACGCACGCCGAATAAATCGAAATTGAAACCGTTCTCGTTGTAGCCGGGTGGCGGGTTGTCGCCAGGCGGCGTGGCGGCC
>JAOUGF010000050.1 GCA_029857925.1 Gammaproteobacteria bacterium | reverse complement strand
GAACCTGACCCAGCGACGCCGCCGCCTGTGACTCATCCATTGTGGAAAATATTTCGTCTAAGGGCCTACCTAGCGAGTCTTCGATATAGGGGCCAATGACGTCCAATGGCAACGGTTGGATATTATCCAATAAAGGTCGTAGCGGCGTTTCTTCATCTTGCACCAACAATTGGCCTATTTTCATGGTCACGCCGCGCGCGTCTGAAAATAGGTTATACAAGGCCTTTTTTGCCAAAGTGCGTTCCACTTCGCTCGCCGCTGATTTCAATTTTGCGGCGTTCCAGCCTATGCGCAGTATTTTAAAACCGCGTTTTGCCGTTTCTAACATGCAGCCTGCTTTTTAGTACTTAGTGTATCAACGTCGATATCCTCAGGCGGCACGTAGAATAGACTTTTCGTTAACCGCCATTGCCTGGGACCAAAATAATCTATATAGGCCACCGTCCAATGCTGCCACCAACGTTGGGTATCTTCAGCCCACGCAAGCGATACTTTTGAAAGGCTATCAAACAAGGCATAGGCGGCCGCATTCCAATCGGAATTTATCACGCCTTCCCATAGGATGTCTTTGGTTTCGCGGCGATAGGGATCAATAAATATACGTACCCTTGATAGCCCAAGGCTTTCTTCATTTTCAATGCGGGATTCCACGATGATATCGAGTCGGTCCCGGTATCGACGTCCGTTTATTCGTCCTAAACTTAACGTCGCCCCTTCATAACGAAGTTTGTTTTCAGTAATTTCGTGCACAAAAACAAATCCCATGAGATGCTGAGTATCGGTGAGCAAATCATGCGCGAATTCACGCGCTTCCTCGCTGACGGAGTCGTTCAAAGCATCTAGGATTTGCGAGGCAAGCGCCAGGAGGGCTTGATCTTGCATAGGACGCAGTTTAAAACTCTGAAAATTTATGACGTTGTATTTGTTCCATGCGCGTGACCACCCATATTTCCGCGCACGTCTATAGGCCTCGAATGCGCTCATTACTAAACGTAACATTAGCGGGGGACGGTTTTGCTGATTGAGCGTAGATTGCGCCCATCGATATTGCTCTTCCGTCGCAATTTGAAAAATTTCGGAATTATTGCCCATAGATATGGCCTGTCCTTCTCGCGGATTGGTAATATGATCTATCGACGCGCATTTGCATAGACTTTATGCTGCACGTACATTAGTTTACTAAGCAAAGCACAGGCCATGACCTGTGATATTATATGGCGCAAAATCAGTTGGCTAGCATACATTTACCATAGTAAGGAAATACACGCTATGTGCGCAAAGGCTATAGAATTTCAGGATGTGGTAAAGCGCTATGAGCATGTAACTGCGGTTGCAGGGGTGAGTTTTTCAATTGAATATGGCGCTGTTGCGGCACTCTTGGGAGGGAATGGCGCGGGCAAGACTACGTTATTGTCAATGTTATTAGGCTTGGTCACGCCTACCCAGGGCAAAATAAATGTCCTAGGTTCGGATATGCTGCGGCAACGTTACCAAGTACTTCCCAAGATTAGTTTTATGTCACCCTACGTTGAGTTGCCGTTTCGTTTGACGGTGGAGCAGAATTTAACATTTTACGCGCAACTGTATGGCGTATCGCGCGCGCGCAAAATGGTGGACAGGCTGCTAGCCGAGTTGGATTTGTTGCATGTAAAAAAACGTACCTATGGAAGTTTATCCGCTGGCCAGAGAACACGAGTCGCATTGGCCAAGTCTTTACTAAATTCTCCAGAGCTTTTGGTTTTAGACGAGCCTACGGCTTCGCTCGACCCCGATACGGCGGACTACATGCGCGGCTATTTATTAAATTATCGCAATGAAAACAATGCGACGTTATTCATGGCCTCCCACAACATGGTGGAAGTCGAGCGCATGTGCGATCAGGTGGTCATTTTAAAGGCCGGGCGCGTCGCGGATATCGCTGCACCTGCTGCGTTGTTAGGGAAATACGGCCGGGGAACATTGGAACAAGTATTTCTGGATGTCGCGCGTCACGATCAACCGTTGGTTAAAGCGCATGAGTAGGCGGATTCTAGTGGATCAAGTGAAACAATCACTGCTTCGTATCTTTGCGATTCATCGAAGGCATTATTATCTGATGCGTGGCTCCTGGCCCCGCATTGCGGAAATGTTTTATTGGCCCACGGTGCAAATGGTCATGTGGGGCTTTATGAACCAATATTTGACGCAACGTGCCGAAGGAGTGTATATCGGGGCCGGAATGCTCATCGCGGCCTTTCTGCTATGGGACGTGTTGTTTCGATCCCAACTAGGCGTTTCACTAGCATTTTTTGAAGAAATTTATTCGCGAAATCTCGGCTATCTTTTCGTTAGCCCGCTGCGGCCACAGGAATTAGTATTATCACTACTCTCTATTGCGGTGTTGCGCACTGGTTTAGGGGTGGGGGTTGCGGCCTGGTTGGCGATTCCGTTTTATGGATTTTCAATCTTTGACTTAGGATGGGCACTGGTGGCGTTCTTTTGTAATTTGATATTTTTTGGTTGGGCAATTGGATTGGCTGTGGTGTCAATGGTCATGCGTTATGGAATGGGCGCCGAAAGCCTAGCATGGGCCTTAGTATTCGTGTTTGCACCGATTACAGGGGTGTACTATCCAATCAGTGTATTGCCCCAATGGTTACAATATATCAGTTGGTGTTTACCTCCCACTTATGTATTTGAGGGACTGAGAGAATTGATCGGTATGCACACTGTAAATATGATGTTTTTAAGTTATGCATTGGTGTTAAACCTGGTGTATGTGGCCATTGCAGCGGCATTATTTCTAGTGGCTTTTAGGGCTGCACGTCAACGCGGTTTGTTACTCCAAATTGGAGAATGACAAAATATATTTATAGATTAAATAAAAATATTTTAACATGAAGTGTTACAGCTTACGGTTGATAAATCGCTATTCGCCTCCATATACCGATTACAGAAAGTCTTGTCTGAACAGCTAAAGGAGAACCGTTATGGCTACTGAAAATGTTAACAGAAATTTGGCAAAACCCGTGGCGGATACACGACTGCGCACGTTGAGTCCCTTTGAAGAGCTAGATAGATACTTTGATAATGTATTTGGACGGTCATGGTTACAGCCCTTCGGCCTGGCACGGTCGCTTTCGACACTAGAGACATTAGATGCACGCCTACCTAAAGTGGATGTGGTTGAGCGCGATTCAGAAATTTTGGTGCGTGCTGAAGTACCGGGCGTTGATAAAAAAAATCTGGAGATTTCCGTGACTGAAAATACAATCACAATAAAAGGAAGTACCGCACATGAAGAAAAAGAGGAAAAGGGAAATTATTACCGAAGCGAGATTACCAAAGGCCAGTTCGCACGCACGGTCGGCTTGCCAAGCGATGTCAATAGTGATGAGGCTAGGGCAAGCTTTAGGGACGGTGTCGTGGAGGTAATTATCCCGAAGATTCAACGTGCCAAACGACGGAATATCGTCGTCGAATAGGTAGTTTTTCGATATACTGGTCATTTCCCTTTGAAAGGGAAGGAGAAATAGTCACTAGTGGTTTCCATACAATGCTGGATTTGTTACTATCTTTATTGACCGGCCGTTGGCCGGTCTTTATTTTGCAAGGTAGTGGAGACAAGAAACTGATTTTTCATCAATGGTCTTGTCTGTCTATGTGGCATGGTTGAGTCGCCATTTGCGTAAAGCTGATGGGTAGGGCTACCGCTATAGCCGAAATAAACGTTTTTTTAAGGTTAAGTGGCAGGTATCAACCGTGAACGCAATTTCTCAGTCGCTGAGTATAAATGCACGCCAACTGCTAGGTGTCATAGGTATCGCATGTGGGCTACTGTTGACCGGCCATGTACAGGCCGCAGATACCGAGTTTGCGGATTGGGTAGTCGCGCTCAAGGCGGAAGCCAGGCAAAAGGGTATTAGAGATGACATATTAGAGGCGGCGTTTAAAGATGTTGTACCTCTTCCTAAGGTATTGGAACTGGATAATAATCAACCGGAGCTCAAATTTAATCTTGAGCAATACCTTGCACGTGTATTACCAATGGATCGTGTCATCAAGGCCCGCCAGCGCTACAAAGAGAACCATGCATTATTAGTCCGTGTGGCAAAAAAATTTCGCGTGCAACCCCATTTTATCGTCGCATTTTGGGGCATAGAAAGTGATTTCGGGCGGCTCACCGGGAATTATTCAGTCATCGGCGCGCTTGCAACCCTGGCCTACGATGGTCGACGCGCACAATTTTTTCGTCGAGAGTTATTGGATGCCCTTAGAATACTTAATGCCGGGCACATCACGCCGGAAACCATGACCGGTTCCTGGGCTGGCGCGATGGGTCAGACTCAATTTATGCCATCAACATTTATGAATTATGCGGTAGATTTTGATAATGATGGGAAAATTGATATCTGGAATAATGTCGCGGATGCATTTGCATCTGCGGCCAATTACCTGCATAGCATAGGTTGGGAAGGACAACAGTCCTGGGGGAGAGAGGTCAAGCTCCCCAAGAAATTTGATCTGTCTTTAGTTAATTTAGATAACAAAAAAACGGTGCAGGAATGGCGAAAATTGCACATAAAACGCATTGATGGCGGCCAATTGCCAGACAGTCAATTATTGGCGTCTCTGGTTCAGCCAGACGGTCCGGAAGGGCGCACGTATTTGGTTTACAAGAATTATCGTATGATTCTAAATTGGAACAGATCGCATGTTTTCGCTGTCGCGGTGGGTAGTCTTTCTGACCGCATTACTCAAACACGTTTGCCGCGACGCGCGCGCAAAGGGATGTAATTTACTTGAGGTAACCTCTAAAAATTCGATCAGGGGATGCAGCGCTAGGCGGAAAGGGGCGAAAAAGCGCAGTTTACACGTTGCCTCAAAGGCCTGGCATATCTGAGCATTTTTAGAACCTTTTCAACGACGCGATGCGCCGCTCAGCGAATTTTTAGAGGTTCCCTTGATACTAAAAATGATTTAGGGTTTTTCGCTTAGCGCGGCCAACCGCACACCCAGCGGACCACGTGGAATGTAGACCGTAAAGGGTTGGCCAGCGCGTTGCACTTCTACCATAACGTTTTCACCCATACGTCCGATGGCGGTGCTGTTCGTGATATCCGACCAGCGAAATATCCGCTTTTGGTCATAACGATAGATGATGTCGCCATCTTGCAGACCAGCGACTTGCGCGGCGGAGCCAGACAATACGGATTGTATAACGACGCGATTTTCTTCACCGGATAAATAAAGATATTTGTCGTAGGCTTCATCGCCCACCTCGGCGCGCACCAGTGCGTCTTTATCATCGAGCTTACGGCGTTCTTCATTATAGCGCGGCGTGCCTAACCAGCCTTCGCGTTGTGCCTGGTTGCGCAAATAAATCTGTTGCAATTCCATGCGTTCCAAACGTTGTTTCAACTCTGTGACACGCGGTGCCGTCACTCCTATCGCGATCAATGCGCCGTCGAATGAGAGTTGTGTGCGCTCATTGCGCTGGGTTACGCGTTGGGTATCGCTCGCCACGGAGGTGCGCTCAGTTTCTGTGGTATAGGTCTTGTGCGGTGTAAGCAGCGTAGATTTGCTAAGTTGAGCGACAGTTTCCTCCAAATGTCTACGGGCTAGCGACTCCTCCTGCAAGGTCTTTCTCAAGCTAATCAATTCCTGTTGCATCTGAGTCACATCGAACGTCGATGCTACGGTAGGTATATCGGGTACCACCGCCTTGCTGGATTCGTTGTTTTGAGGGCTAGGCGCAAACCACCACGCACCAAGCGCGGTGCCTACGGCCAATGCAGCCAAGACCGAGATTATTGCTGACTTTGAATGCACTCTACCCACACATTTTCCTCAATATTCAACGTGACAAGGGGGCGTAGTATTGCGTATAATCCCTGCATTTTACTAAGTTTGTCCTATGACTGTCCATTCCCTACTGCCTTCCCACCGTTTGTGTATAGCGCCAATGATGGACTATACAGACCGCCATGCGCGTTATTTGTTGCGCCTACTCTCTAAACATATCCGTTTATACACGGAAATGATCACTGCCGGCGCGGTTTGCCGGGGCGACCGCGAGTTTCTTCTGTCGTTTGACCCGCAGGAACATCCCGTGGCGCTGCAATTAGGTGGAAATGATCCCAAAGCGCTCGCAGACGCGGCGCAGATAGGGGAGAGTTTTGGCTATGACGAGATCAACCTCAATATCGGCTGCCCGAGTGATCGCGTGCAATCTGCGCGGTTTGGGGCGTGTCTGATGGCCGAGCCAACCTTGATTGCAGAATGCGTTGCTGCGATTCGTGCCAAGGTCGCTGTACCGGTCACGATTAAAACTCGATTGGGGATAGATCATCACGACAGCTATGAATTTCTTACGAATTTCGTCAGCACTGTACACACTGCAGGCTGTCACACATTTATCATCCATGCGCGCAAGGCATGGTTGCAGGGACTCAGTCCAAGAGAAAATCGTGAAATCCCCCCGTTGGACTACACGCGTGTCTATCGACTGAAACAGGATTTCCCACATTTAACTATCGTAATCAATGGTGGTATCACGCAGTTGGCGCAGGCGAGCGAACACCTGAACCATTGCGACGGCGTGATGATAGGGCGTGCCGCATTTGACAATCCCTATTTATTGGCACATGCGGACCAATTGCTTTACGGTCAACAGGAGGTCATCAGCACTCGACATGAGATCGTAAAAAACTATATTCCCTATATTGAAAGCCAGCTCGCGCAAGGGGTGCCATTGGCACGTCTAACACGACATTTATTGGGACTTTTTCATAGTGTGAAAGGAGGACGCGCCTGGCGGCGCGCGTTGTCCGAGAATGCGCATCGCCAAACCGCGGGCATAGACATAGTGCAAGCGGCCTTGGAAAACGTAATAGAAGAGGATTAATCCGCATAAAAAAACTGTCGTAGTTTAAGTTTTATTGCATCCTGGCGATAACTATTTCAATGAAAACAATTTCTAGTTCCGGCATTGAACTAGACAGGAGCATATACTTATGCGAAAAAGTGCGAAGGAGATGGTTCAGCACCTATCGACATTGGCAACCTTGCCAGATATTTGCATGCGTATTAGTGAGGCGGCTAGCGACCCAAACTCGTCTGCCTTTGATATGGGTAAAATAATCGGTCAAGACCCCGCGCTTACAGCTCAAGTACTTAAAGTCGCCAACAGCTCTTTTTACAGTGCAAACGCTAAAATTGATACGTTGACCCGCGCCGTAGTGATGTTAGGGTTGCAACAACTACGTTATCTAACCTTTAGCGTGTGTTCCATTGATGTAGTAGCAAAGTTCAAGTTACCTGCTAAGGAGTTGGAACACTTCTGGAAACACAGCTTCTACACCGGGATTTGCGCGCGTTTGTTGGCGTCGAAACTGCATATTATGAACACCGAACGCTTATTCGTCATGGGTTTGTTACATGATATAGGCAAATTGGTCTTTCAACATTCGGCCCCGGAACACTACCGGCGTGCCGCGACTGGTGCCAGCCGGGAGCGTATGCCGCAGTATCGCTGGGAAAAAGGGACGTTTGGTTTCGACCATGCGGAACTAGGTGCCGAATTATTGACCAGTTGGCGATTGCCATCTGCGCTCTGTGACGCAGTCAGATTTCACCACGACCCGGAACGGGCGGGAACTGCGCGTATGGAGGCGGCCTTGGTACACCTCGGGGATGCCGTTGCTTGGCGTTTACAAGGCTCTACGGAGTCAACGTTCGCGCCAGAAATTCATCCCAGTGCCTGGACAATCACCGGCCTAAATGAACGAATTTTTGACGCCGTTGGCGTGCTTGCGGAAAAGCAATATGAAGAAGTATCGGTGCTTTATAAAGGTATCGCGTCCGAGGCGAATTTGCGCCGATTCGGCGGAGCGGCCTAGATGGTTGAACTTTGCCTTTTTGTAGGTGAAGAACTAAAGTTAGTCCACAATCATCCGACAAATATTCGGAGATCCGTGCATGCACTGTAGGGCGTATGCGCAGTGTTCTGGGAATAGGCGTATTTTTAATGGCCTTGCAACCATTTTTATACGGGATATTGTGGGTCGATCACAGTAGGGATGGTGAAACGACGTGGACAGACGTAGCTTCTTAAAAGCCTTTGCGTTGGGAACTGTAGTAGGTAAAACAGGTTTAATTCTACCGGCTCAAGCAGATGATACATCTTTTGCTGATCCTGATGAAAATACAGAATTAGATCTCAATGCAGAGATTGATGAGCAATACATAAAGGACTATTTAGACAAGATTCATAACTACGATAAGGTACACAAAGACGATGTCTTTGTGAAACCCAAAGATTTGCGTACTTTGCGGAGCACTGTATTACGTTTGCAAAAAGTACAGAACTATGTTGGGCCAGCCAATTTCGCCTTACTAAGTTTCGATGCCTGCGTACGAAGTGCGGCCAATGTGTCGCGCATCGGTGAATTCTCAGATGCAGAAAAAGAATTTATGGAGTCTGTATTTTACACTAACGCGAAAGACTACGGATTTTTCGGTGAAAAGCCTGTCGACAAGCTCACGTCGGCGGTCACGCGGGATGATGTCGAAAAAATACCCGGGACAGGCAATTATTTAATCCGTGGCGCGCCGATAAAACTTTATAATAAAATCCGTCGAGATATCGGCGGTTCCGTAATCCTCACGTCAGGTGTGCGCGGTGTTATCAAACAGATGCATTTATTTTTAACCAAGACGATCGCGTCTGGTGGTAATTTTTCTATGGCCTCGCGTTCGCTCGCACCTCCGGGGCATTCGTTCCATGGTGTCGGTGATTTTGACGTCGGAAAAGTCGGCTGGGGGGCGCGTAATTTCACCGAATATTTTGCCGACACTATGGAATATAAACGTCTAACGGATATGGGGTTTATCAAAATTCGTTATCCTGAAGACAATTTTTTAGGTGTACGTTTTGAACCTTGGCATATTAAAACAAATAACGTATAGTTAATATACGGCTATTCCACACCCATTGCAATTGCTTCTAGACAATTAACACTTGTCCATCTCATAGCGCTATCAACAATAATGTAGGGTAGCGCATACATGTCCTGTCAACCGCATCTATCTAATCCCGTTAAAACCTGTCGGGAGGATACGACAATGACCTTGGAAATCGTCAATCAACGTTGCATTGAGCTATTTTTTCACCCCCGCGTACAGGCAATGGGGTGGTATGTAGAATTATATTGGCAGCTACCAGATTGCGCGCGATGCAGCCCCTTGGCACTCAATACACCCAAAGTTGATCTCATTGAATTAGAAGTACTCTTGGCTACCGTCGCAAACACGCCTTCCTGGTATGCGAATAAGCTGGACCGTCAACTGCCTACGCGTAGCGAGTTCATACGTACTGCAGTTAAACACGGTAGGTTACCGTTGTTGAGACCCTATGTTGCCGACAGTTGCCTGGCAGCAGTGGCATAACTACCCGATTTACCTGGCGTGCCTAGCGAGAATTTTTTGGCGTAAGGCACGTCAAG
>JAOUGF010000560.1 GCA_029857925.1 Gammaproteobacteria bacterium | reverse complement strand
CTTGGCCTTTGAGATATCTAATTTTAAATAATGCGCCTCATGGGGATGCAGCGCGTTATCCATCTGCCATGTTGCACCATTTCCCCAGTTATTCGCCAACTGTTCTACTATCCATTGTACTGGCTTTACGTCGTCTTCATTGGGGCCAAAATTCCAAGCCTGAGCATACTTTTGCCCCTCGTCACTACACAAATGTTGGGCCAACATGAGATAGCCTGACAATGGTTCTAACACATGCTGCCAAGGTCGAATCGCACTTGGGTTGCGAATATTTACAGGTTTTCGCATCTCAAATGCTCGCAGGATATCTGGAATTAAGCGATCTTCCGCCCAATCCCCTCCCCCGATCACGTTGCCTGCACGCGCTGTGGCCACCGCCACCGAATCGGATGTAAAATAAGATTGGCGATACGCACTCGTCACCAATTCTGAGCAACCTTTACTATTGCTATAGGGATCATATCCCCCCATTGGCTCGTTTTCACGATAGGCCCAAACCCATTCTTTGTTCTCGTAACATTTATCCGTCGTAACATTGATAATGGCGCGTACGTTTGCCACGTTACGAGCCGCTTCTAGCACATGCACCGTACCCATGACGTTCGTGGAATATGTCAGCACAGGCTCTTTATATGACAGCCGCACCAAGGGTTGTGCGGCCATGTGTATTACAATCTCCGGGTTAAACAACTGCATCGCGCGATGCACAGACTCATAATCTCGAATGTCGCCCATTGTGCTGCGCATACCTTGACTAACGTTCGCTGTCGTAAAAAGATTAGGCGTGGTCGGCGGTTCTATTGCAAATCCACAGACCTCTGCCCCCATGTTCTGCAACCACAAACTAAGCCAACTGCCTTTAAACCCCGTATGTCCAGTGAGAAATACGCGCTTCTTGCTCCAAAACGCTGCATGTACCGCCATGGTTAGTCCCAGACCTTCCAAGGCGCTTTACCGCTGGCCCAGAGTTCCTCCAATAAATTCTTGTCGCGCAATGTGTCCATGGGCTGCCAAAACCCGTTGTGCTCAAAGGCCATCAGCTGTCCGTCTGCTGCCAGCCCCATCAAAGGTTCCTGCTCCCAAATACTCGCGTCATCGCTGATATAATTAAGCACATCCGGTTTTAGTACAAAAAATCCGCCGTTGATCATCGCGCCATCGCCTTTTGGCTTTTCTTTAAAACTCTTTACTTGATTTTGACTTAGGTCTAATGCACCAAAACGACCCGGTGGAAACGTTGCGGTCAATGTGGCGGCCTTTCCATGTTGGCGATGAAAATCTATGCTCGCGCTAATATCTACATCACTCACGCCATCACCATAGGTAAAACAAAATGCTTCTTCTTTTTCGATGTACTTACCCACGCGCAACAAGCGACCACCGGTCATGGAATCTTCACCAGTATCCACTAACGTAATATTCCAAGGCTCTGCACGTTTATGGTGTACCTCCATACGGTTGCTACGCATATCAAACGTGACATCCGACATGTGCAAAAAATAATTCGCAAAATATTCCTTTATAACGTATCCCTTGTAGCCGCAACAGATGATGAAATCATTGATGCCATGATGGGAGTACATTTTCAATATATGCCATAAAATAGGCTTTCCACCGATTTCAATCATCGGCTTTGGCCTTAGCGTAGTCTCTTCGCTAATACGCGTACCAAGACCGCCCGCTAAGATGACTGCTTTCATTTAAACCCCATGATTTTGGTTAAAAACAATACGATGTGAAAAAAAAGGACTATGGAACAGACACCATCTTACCAGTTAAGCCGCATCGTTTTTTCTGGTTTTCGGTTTTTTACTTCGTCTACGATATTTAAGCAATTCTACTACCACTTCGAAGACCCCAAAAATTTATTGAACGCCAATCCAAATCGACTGACCTCACAAGCGCACAAGCACAAATCAGTTCTCACCCTGCAACATAATACACAACGCGTCAACCAACCTCCTTCAACGACCATTCCACCCCGCCTATTTTCAATTAAAATATCCTTCAACGGGTGCATTTCCCTTCAGCATTTCATCCACGAACTGATTGACAGTATTAAGCGCCTCAGAGAATGTAAACTCATCTTCCAAATATTCATGCACGAGTTTGTTTCGTAACGCCTGCATGGCCAACCAGCGCGCGGTGCTGGGGACAAATTGCAGCTTTTCCAATTTGTTTAAATTGTCGATCATCGGGCCTGCTTTTTCACCGGTAAAACTGAGAAACCTCGGGAAAAGCTTGTCGCCCAGCGTGTATTGCAGGCTCCGCCTGCTCAACGCCAATATTGAATTGCGT
>JAOUGF010000561.1 GCA_029857925.1 Gammaproteobacteria bacterium | reverse complement strand
CGCCGAACAGGCCTTCGGCGGCAGCTTGCGCGCGCGCCTGACACAAGGTGAGGTCGCGCTGTTGCTGGTGTTGCGTATGCAATACGATCAGGCGCTGCGCGAGGGAAAACTGGATGACAAGGGCTACGCCAGTGAGTCATTCGAATCGCTGGGTATCGCAATGAAAAATCTGCTCGGCCGCGCGCTGCCGGACAAGATCACCGAACGCAAACGCATATTTCAACGCCTCAAACAATTGCGCCTGATCGATTTTCTACAAGATGATGATATCGAACGCGGCGAGAGCTGGTTGCGCATCCACCCGATGATCGTCGATTTTGTCGGCGCCGAGGCCATTGCGGCGCTGCAAGCGGGCGTGCCGGTGTTGGCCGAGGGTGAGGAGGACGGCGATGTTTCTTAAGAATTTTATTTACGTCAATTGGGGCAACCTGCCCAATGGCGAATTCGAACTCGGACCGATAAATTTATTTTCCGGCGGCAACGGCTCCGGCAAGACCACCGCCGCAGATGCAATCCAAACGGTGATGACCGCCGCGCACGAAAATCTATTTCAATTCAACCCCGGTCAGGACGAAACCACGCAACGCGGTCGCGGCGGCAAGCGCGTGCGCACGCTGGCGTCCTACGTGCTCGGCTGTGACGACGGCAGTTATGCGCGCCTCGATACCAGCGACGGTTATCTCGCGGCGGTGTTTCATCCCACACGCGGGGAAACCGCCGCACCGTTCACCGCCGTCATTGCGGTGCGCGCATGGCTGGAGCCCGGCACACACCAAGCAACGGCGCGCCAGGAAGAGGCCGTCTTTTTCATTTTACCCGGTGTAGCGCTGACCACCCGCCATTTGCAACGCGAAGATAAAAACGGCCGCTATGTCACACCGCTGGAACACCTGCCCGGTCTACTGACCTCCGAATTTGGCAAACGCGCGGTGGAACGTTACGATACAAAAAAATCCTATTTGCGTCGTTTGTATGCGGTGCTACGCGGGCGTGACGATCAGGTCACCGAACGCGAGGCGGTCGCCGCGGCGCGCGCCTTTTCGCGGTTTATGGCGTACAAACCTGTGAGCAGCATTAATCAGTTTGTCGCCGAAGAAATACTTGAACGACGCGACTTGGGAGAGGCGATACGCAACGTCGCCGGCCAACTGAAAACAATCCATGCGATGGAACGCGAGGCGCAAAAACTCATCGACGGCATCGCGCACCTTGAACAGGCGCGAGGACATGCGCAGGGCTATATCGCATCCTGGGTCGAATTGAATGCGCTGGACTACACGTTGGCGCGTCACGAACAACTGCAGCGCCAGACGCAATATCTCGCGGCAAAGCACGAACAAGAACGCCTGCAGCAACGCGCGACGGAGTTGGACGATGAGATCGCGGTGAATACGCGACGTATCGAACAAACACATCAGCAATGGGTGCACCTGGAGGCGCAACGCCAAGGCGTTGATGCATTGCGGCGTAAAGACGCGTTGGAAGGCGATTTGCGCGCCGCAGGCGAACGTATCACGCAATGGGGGCGCGACTTGTTGCAACAAGACACCCGTGCGCGTCAAAACGCCGGGCATCTGCGTATCATCGCGGAGGCATGCCTCTCCACATCGCTGACGAACGATCTTCCGGCGCTTGCGAAATTAGATACGCACGCGCTGATACGCGACGCGATAGAGCGCAAAAAACACGGCGATATCGACCTTTCGCGGCTATTGCAACAAGACCTTACCGACGACTTGTCGGCGCTGGAGCACTACCTCGATGATGCGCGCGCGGCGCAGCAAACGCACAACCGCCTGCACGCCCATTTCCATGCCGACGACGGCAGCGGCCGCAGTCTGCGCGATCAGTTATTCGAATTACAGGGTGAACGCCGTCGCCGCTATGACCACCTACATGCCCAACGCCGCCAGAAGCTAAGCGAGATCGAGCGCCTAGAGGCGCATCGCGTGAGCTATCCCTTGTATGTAGAACGCGCGCTCGCCGCCGTGCGCGCGCAGTGTCCACAAGCCGACGCGCGCGTGTTGTGCGATCACGTCGAGATCAAGGACGAACATTGGCAAGCGGCGATCGAAGGCTATCTGGGCGGCGCACGTTTCAGCATCTTGGTCGAACCCAAACACGAGGCCGACGCGATACGCATCGTGCGCGCATTACCGGGGCGTGACAACCAAGCGCGCGTCATCCAAGGTCACAAGGCCGGCGAAGACGCGGCGCGCATCGCATTGGAAAAGGATTCCATCATCCATGTCCTAAATTTCAGCCACGCCGTCGCGCGCGATTACTTGGTCGCCAGTT
>JAOUGF010000559.1 GCA_029857925.1 Gammaproteobacteria bacterium | reverse complement strand
TAAAAGTAAAGAGGCCGTTGAGGCCAAAAGGTAAGGAAGAGGTATAACACGTTTCAACCAATAACCGGATTAATCTTTCCGTGTGTGGCGATACAGCCAAATAGTGAAGTAGAGGCAGACAACGCGCCAATAAAATGTCTGGCAAATCATTTCAACCAGAATGCGGGTTGCGCCGACGCTTCACTTAAGTATATAAAATGCGTCATTAAGACAAAAAAAACCGCAATGATACACAAGGTTGACATGGCCCAGTGTCTGATCTATTAATATAGTTATAGTCCTGCGCTTTTATGCAAGGGAAACCTATCATTATGCAAATAGAACAAAAAAGATGTTTTAAATATGGCGGCGCTGCTTTTGTGTTAAGCGGTGTGATGTTTCTTTGTAGAGGAATCCTAGAGTTTATAGCGGGGGTACCTCCGTCAAGTGGGGTAGAAATACTTGCGTGGGCAGAATCAGAAAAGCTATTTCTTTCCTTCGTAAGCGAGGTATTATTTTTCGGTGCAGTTGCGTTGATTCCTGCAGTCTTCGCACTTTATCACAGTCTTACCGGTGCTGATAAAATTAAGTCGGTAATTGGTTGCGGAATTATTGCTGTGGTGATCCCGACGCTAATAATGTTACTTATAGTCCATGGTCGTCTGGTGTATCCGGTCTACGATATTCATGTCAATTCGCCAGATGTGGCAGCAAATATCGTCGCGATATATTACGGTGGAATGCACGCAGTCGCCTTGCTGATGGCGGGCGCGACGTTGATTTTGAGCATATCAATGAGGGGCGTGTATGGGAAAAGCATCGTTTACCTTGGATTTGTCACCAGCATGTTTGATATTGTTGGGGCCTATCCGTACTTAATCGGCCCGGCATTAAGCCTGGTTTGTCAGATTTTGTTTTCTGCGTGGTTTGTGGCCGTGGGGGTGAAACTTCGCACGCTACCATAGTTTTTTTCCTGCCAATGCGCGGTTTCAGATCGATGGTGGGGCTTGTGTGATTGAATGTGTTTCCATTGATTCAACTGCCGATTGCTCGCCTGCGTATGGTTTGACATGTGGATGCGTGAAGAAATTGTCGTTATGGAGTGGATTTTTTCGATACATAACGAAGTTCGAGTTTAGGAGGGTTGTTTAGGGTTGGAGACAGTGGCGTACGCGACATACGTATTGAAGGTAGGATGCCCCAACATGTATATCGCGTGCGGCAGCGCTGTCATGTCACAATCGAGAAGTCGCTACGTCAGTTTTCCTCCAAGAATCGAGTGCCTGGACTTGTTTTAGCCATCGCTGCAGGTTGGGCAGATCCGATAAGGGGAGCTTGGCGCTGTGCTGGTCCGCTAACGGTGCCGCGATGGCTAAATCGGCGAGAGACAGGCCGACATCGCAAACCCACGCTCGGTGGGTAAGGTGCGCGTCAAAAACTTTCGCGGCTTCAACCAAAAGCTGCTCGCCGCGCGTAACCTCAAAGGGGTCGGGCGCACCAATGCCAGCCAACGATTTGATCGAATTCTCCCAATTGAGAATACTGACGCCCGGCATGAAATCTTGTCCGCACCAAAAGAGCCAGCGGTTAACATCTGCACGTTCACGAGGGTCCAGGGGATAGAGTGTTTGGCCGGGGGTCATATCCGCCAGGTACTGCATTATTGCGTATGACTCCCACAGAATAAATCCGTCATGCTCGAGCACCGGTACCCTATGATTGGGGTTCAGTTGCAGAAATAACGGAGCATAATGGTCTCCTTTGAATAGATCCACCAACACGAGGTCGACTTTGACTTCGAGGTAGTGTGCTGTCATTAACACTCGGCGGCTGCAAGTTGATACAGGATGGTAGTAAAGTCGCATGGTTTCAGGCTCCGTTGTTAGCGTAGTGTTCAGCGACCATTGTCTTTCTGTATGCTGACAGAAAACGTCAGCAGCGATGCAAGCTCAAAAGTTCAGATGGGCGATAGCGATGTGACGCTGCCAGAATCGCTACGTTCCTCCCGTTGGCTTGCACCCGCTGTACACGATGATCAACCTGGCACCAATGACCCTCGAGAGCTTCGGTGGTCAAATGAGGTCGGTTTTTCGTCTTGCTGCCAAATGATGGCAGGATGTAATATGGTTGTGTCTCCCTCACCTGCAAAATTGCACATGTCGCGTACCTCAAGACTGTTTGATCTAATACAGACCCTGCGAAACCATCGTTTTCCTGTGACTGGCGCTCACTTAGCAAAAGAATTAGGGATCAGCCTGCGCACGCTTTACCGGGATATCGCAACGCTTCAGGCGCAAGGTGCTGACATAGAGGGTGAGCCA
>JAOUGF010000558.1 GCA_029857925.1 Gammaproteobacteria bacterium | reverse complement strand
TATCGACACACACCATAGCACCGGGAGAATACCTGGACACACCTGATATCGACGTTGTAGCTACGCTTAAAAGATTGGGGCGCATACGCAAACTGGCACCCCGGGAAACACTGCGCGCGGAACACGCTGACGATCCTAATTTATACTTGATAGAGAGTGGCGCGTTGAAATTATCGTTAATCACAAATGCCGGGGATGAACTCATCATCGGGCTTTTTTTTGAAGGTGATGTGCTGGGTCTGCAACACCTGTACGACACGTCCAGCAACGACGTCGCCACCGCACTCGAACCGACACGCGTATTTGTGTTGCCGTTAAACACACTACAACGGGTACGCGTACAGGAAGATACATTACAGCAACAACTCTTGCGTCTGGCGAGTCAACGCATCGCGCAATTGCAACAGCATATATTGGCAGTCGCCCGGCACTGTGCAATCGAACGTGTCGCAAGCTTTGTGATCGAATTGGCCAGAAGGCGCACGACCAAACCCGGCGATGTGGTATGGCTGCCGTTGTCGTTACATGGCATCGGTTGCTACCTCAACCTGTCACTCGAAACCGTTTGTCGCGCGCTTCGTCAATTAGAACACGAAGGCGTGATACGCAAACGCGGGCGTGCGGTGCAGATACTCGACACCGCTCACCTCGCGGATATCGCCGGTGGAATTTCCGGCGGCGCCCCGCCCTCTCAACGCAAGCCTATTCCTATGCCGCAGAGGATCTGACAGATGGAACATCGGTATGGAAAACGCATCCCCGCAAAAATGATGTCGGTAGTGATTGACTATCGAAAATGTAATTTTTGCAGCCCAGGTAAAATCAGCGATGTCAGCTACAGCGGTGTGTTGGTGCGCACTAACACACCTTTGCCTTTATTTGCGCTGGTACAACTGCGCCTCGTCACGCGCGCGGACAACGTGCTGCGCCTGCACAATCTGGATGCGCATGTCGTACGTTACACCCAGGACAGCGTGGCGTTCGCGTGAAATCAGCCTCACGACGCGGAAATCATCACCATACTCGAGGGCGTCAAGCGACATGCGCCGCCACCCACGGCATTGCCGGTCATGCACAACACCTCTCCGGCACCGTCCGATGCCACGCTGCTGAGATTCCCAACGCCGGAGACAGCGAAGCACGCAGGCACAATAAATATGACAAAGGAGTTACATACACTATGCGAAGACAAGTGAGCCACCGCCACGGCAACTTGCTTTAGATCCGTTTTCGTTCCCCCCCTTCCTCATTGCATTTCGTCACCACAGGTTTGTAATGAGGATTTTTTTTATCGCTGAAAACCGGGACTTGCGTCGCAGTATGCACTTTCGTTCTGTTCGCATAGATATTGATGCAGCCGTATAACCGTATTTTGCCATAAAAAATAGTTCCAATACTCATACTCCCCCACGCCCCTTTCCGGCGACGGAGAAAAGTTTCGCTGAGGCTTGCGATAAATAAAATGCGAATACCCGCGTAATACAATTTACATCGCGTTGACAAGGCCGATATCGAAATAGACCCGTTTTTGATCTACGTCAAAGCACTCTATCCGCGAAACATATAGCTTTAACAATGGTTCAGTGTCATCAATTCCACGTAAACATGGAGCATGTGTTATGACGAAACTTTCGACGTACAAAATACTCGGGATATCCGCACTTCTCACCTGCGCATACCCGTTATATGCCGCAGATAAAACGACCACAAAGGATAAGACACGCTCGCAAGACCAAACACGGACACAAGACCAAATCCGCGACCGCGATATCTATGGCAATCAACTGATGACGGCGGAAGAGCGCAATGAATTTCGCAACAAAATGCATGCCGCGAAGACTGCAGAAGAGCGTGAACGCATCCGCGCGGAACACCATGAACGAATGAAGGTTCGCGCCAAAGAACGGGGTGTTACGCTACCCGACGCACCGCCAACGGACCGCGGGCCTGGCGCCGGTATGCGCGACGGAGGTCAAGGTTCAGGTGCGGGTGCTGGCGCTGGCGCTGGCGCTGGCGGACGCATGATGGGGCCAGGCGGGCCGAATCGGTAGTATGCTTGCGGCACGGGTGTGTTTATAAAATACCTAGCGCAGATCCAGGACTTAAAACAACCCTTGCCGCATTAGTCCTGGGCCGCCATAACCAGTCTCACCAATTCTGCCAACGAGGTGGCGCCGACTTTGGTGTGGATATTGGCGCGATGGGTTTCTATGGTCTTAATGCTGATCGCGAGTTTTCTCGCGATTTGTTTATTGGTCAAACCCTCCACAACCAGGGCAAGCACTTCACTCTCACGCGTCGACAATAGCGC
>JAOUGF010000557.1 GCA_029857925.1 Gammaproteobacteria bacterium | reverse complement strand
TCAAATGCACAGACGCAAGACTCAATTGCGGACAATGTTGAATGCGATCTAAGGCATAGGGTCAGATACCCTCTCGTAGAGTATCTTTTTTACATATGATTTTTCCTGCCAGCCAACGGTCTTTAGTCTTACCTTTTGCCTATTTAAAAAAATCACACCGCAATACCAGCCCTCGGAGGCTAAACTTAAGGCGCATTCAGCGGCTTTAAGCCTTTGCCCGCCTCTAACCACGTTTTGGTTTCCATAATCGTTTTCACGATGCGCTTTTGCGCGATATCGACCACGATTAACGCACTGCCGTCTTTTTCGTCCAAGGTTTTATTGTTGTCGGTGTCTTGTAACACCTTCAGATAAATCTTTTGGCGCCCGGGGTCATAGGTTTTCGCTTCCACTCGGCTATTGGGCGGGGTGATGCGGGTCAGTCGCGTACCGTCGATATTGGACAACCACGCGCCGGTATCATCGTGCTTATCGAGCACGCCGTCACCGTTGGTGTCGTTGGTCGTAATTTCCCAATACAAGATATCGCGCGGCGGAAATGCCTCACGTGCATCTTTCTGTCTAGGCGTCGGATATTCCATGTGCTGTACAACAGCGTTCTGTGACAGCAGCGGACGCATCTCGGCATTGCGCGTATCGCGCACTAACACGTTACCGTTCACCGACAGATGACCGTCACTTTGGTAACAACCGTAGTTGGGTTGTTTGTCTGCATACGATTCATACGCTGACTGCGCCAATTTCATCACACGTCTTTCGATCACGATACGATCCACGGATACCGCAATCAGTTGATAGGGTGTACCTTCTAATATAACGGGCGGGCACATATCGATACGCATCGTCGCCTCTTTTTGAGATTTCGCGGCGTCGTTGTCTACGATATCTATCGGTACGCCACCCTGACCGCCGAATTGCGATGCAATATACGAGACTACCGCGACGATGGCCACTACCGCAAGAAATACCGCGGCGCCGGTGCCGAAGACGGCCAGCAATATTTGGTTGTAACGTTCCAAGTCGAATTTGGTTTTTGCGCGCTTCATACACACTCCACCGTTGTGTCCATGCCCCCGCAGTCGCGGAAACCGCCAAAGGACACGCATAAATCGGTCCCGAATGACTCGGATACATCCTCGTATTTGTTGACGGTTGCGTGCAGTCGGCAGGGGGTAATCGGTAGGGCGTAGGGTAAGAGCCGACAGGGCCTGATCTTGCCTTTTGTTTACTACGAAACACACGGCTTAAGACCAGACCCTGGAGCTACTCTATCGTCCAGCGCATCGTCGAATATTTTTTTGCAACTGCTGCAGCTTTGGAGGCACATCAACATTGTGTCTATATGCCCTTATAAACTGACGATGCTTCGGAACGCAAAGATCTAAACTTACGTTCGCTTTCCGTTTCACTCGTCGTCAGATTTCACTGCATCTAGCGACAGGATTTTTCCGTAGTACGCGCCACCGTCTAGCGCTTGACCTGGCACATCGCGGCGCGCACCTAGATAAAAATCATTACTCGGAAAATATCCAAGTGCTGGCGGCACCCTAGGTAATGCCACACTGTCAAACGGTGCCCACGGTCCGGCACCCGGCGATGGGCCCCCTGGATTGCGTAAGCTCACCTGAACGTCGTACCATGTCATCCGTAAATTCGGCACAGAATTCACGATCACCGCCAGCGCATCGCCATAGTTCGGATTGTCATTTGAAACGGCAATATAGCCCTGGCCCAGCGCCTTACGTACACGCACTGACCAATCACTGCCAGAAACTTTCACCGATTTGACGGCGCCAAAATAGCTCGCGTTTGAATTAGCATCGGTGATCATACCCGGTACCGTCGGATCAATTGCGAATATCATCTCCACCAATTCACCGGCCACCAAAGGGCGCGGGAAATAGGCATCCGTCGTAAACGGAACGGCTTGGCCCGTGATGATCCCAACCGCACGCCATTTCAGAACCTCTCTGGAATCATCATCTGCAAATGACACAGCACTACACCACGCCAACAACGTGCAGAAACCCACACGTTTTGCTACTACGAACACACGTGAACGTATCATTATCTACTCCTAGGTTAATATTTAATTGAAGTTTTATTCAAAACAAGGTTGTAACGATGTTGTACCCAGTACTGCATTATGCAACTGTGTGCAAACAATCCTGCGTGTTCCAACTACCTGAGCGGTGTTTGGTCACTGGCAGAAGACCTGTATCGAAGGGTTCCGCCAACTGGCCGACGACTCGCCGCTCGACGAACGCGCAAAGTTAACGCCTCGCGGAAACGCTCGTGTCTAGACGTAACCT
>JAOUGF010000556.1 GCA_029857925.1 Gammaproteobacteria bacterium | reverse complement strand
GTGCGTCACGAACGGTATACATGTAACCTTTTGATTTTATTGGGACAGTGACGTGATAGGCGAGGTTAGTGGTCTAGATATCGCAATCGTCGTGGTGTTGGTGATCTCCGCCATCATTAGCGTTATCCGGGGGTTTGTGCGCGAGGCCATGTCTTTGGTGGCTTGGTTTGCGTCGATTTGGGTCGCCATCGCGTTTGCGCGGCCGATGAGCACCTTTCTCGAATCCTATATTTCTACCGCCAGTCTACGTGTGCCGATCGCCTTTACGGCGCTCTTTTTTATCACATTATTATTGCTGACCTTGGTCTCGGTCTTGCTCAGTCAGTTGGTTAAACGCAGCCATTTGTCGGGTTTCGATCGTACCATAGGCCTGGTGTTTGGCCTCGTGCGCGGTGGCGTGATCGTGGCGTTGTTAGTGTTTTTAATCGGTATGACCCCATTCACTAAACAAGTGTGGTGGCGTGATTCGCACCTTGCAGGTAAGTTTCAGACGGTGGCGGCGATGATGCGCCATAGTTTGCCACCGGATTTCGCCAGTAACTAACTTTGTACGCCCTGAGGTAAATCATGTGCGGTATCGTCGGCATAGTCGGTAGAGGGCCGGTCAACCAGTCGTTGTATGACGCCCTCACACTGTTGCAACATCGCGGTCAGGATGCCGCCGGTATCGTGACCAGCGATGGCAACCGACTCTCGTTGCGCAAAGACAACGGCTTGGTTAGCGATGTGTTTCACACCCGTCACATGTTGCGCTTGTTCGGGCGTATGGGGATAGGCCACGTGCGCTATCCTACGGCGGGTTCCTCCGCGTCCGCCGAGGCGCAACCCTTTTATGTCAATATGCCGTATGGCATTACACTGGCGCACAACGGCAATCTGACCAATGCCGAACAACTCAAGGGTGAGGTGTTTCGCGATGATCTGCGCCATGTGAATACCGAGTCGGATTCCGAGATCTTGCTCAATGTGTTTGCGCACGAATTGTGGTCCCAAGGCAAACATAAACTGACAGAGCAAGAACTCTTTGCCGCCGTGCGCGGTGTGCATGAACGTTGTCGTGGCGCGTACGCGGTGGTTGCGATGATAACAGGTTACGGTATCCTCGCGTTTCGCGATCCAAACGGCATACGGCCTTTGGTCTACGGCATGCGCGAAAACGACGGTGGCAAAGAATATATCGTCGCGTCCGAAAGCGTCGCAGTGCAGGCCTTAGGATTTCGTATTATCGCCGATGTGCAACCCGGCGAGGCGGTATTCATAACGTCGGACGGGACGGTCTATCAACAACAATGCGCGAAAAATCCTCAGTTGGTGCCGTGTATCTTCGAGCACGTGTATTTTGCGCGGCCAGATTCTATTATAGACGGCATATCGGTATATCAGGCGCGTATGCGCATGGGCGAAATGCTCGCACAGAAAATTAAGCGCAATTTTACCAATGAGCATATTGACGTGGTGATTCCGATTCCGGATACCAGCCGTACTGCCGCGTTAGAACTCGCGCATGCGTTGGATTTGGATTATCGCGAAGGATTTGTCAAAAATCGCTATATAGGGCGCACATTTATTATGCCCGGGCAAAAACAACGTAAAAAATCGGTACGCCAAAAGTTAAACGCGATAGACTCCGAGTTCAAAGGTAAAAATGTCCTGCTCGTAGACGACTCTATCGTGCGTGGCACGACGTCGCAGCAAATCATACAGATGGCACGCGAGGCGGGCGCGCATCGCGTCTTCTTCGCGTCCGCCGCGCCGCCGGTGGTATATCCCAACGTGTATGGCATCGACATGCCGTCGGTGGACGAACTCATCGGGCATAATCGCGACGAGGCGCAAATCGCGGAGGCGATAGGTGCGGATCGTCTGGTCTATCAAGACCTCGCCGATTTAATCGAATCCTGTCGCGTTGGCAATCCGAAGATCCAGCAATTTGACGCCTCCTGTTTCGACGGCAAATATGTCACCGGAGACATTACCCCCGAGTATTTGAAACGCATACAATCCCAACGCAACGATTTCAGCAAGGAAATACAATCACAGTCTGAAAATGAAGTGATGGATTTACACAATAATCGGTAGCTTACCGTTAGTGCGCGCGCCGAAATACGTGCAGATCTGCGCGATGCCTTGTGCACAGCAGTTGACCACTACTGCGAGCGCTAACGATATGATATTAAGGATACCTCTAAAAATTCGATCAGGGGATGCAGCGCTAGGCGGAAAGGGGCGAAAAAGCGCAGTTTACACGTTGCCTCAAAGGCCTGGCATATCTGAGCATTTTTCGACCCTTTTCAACGACGCGATGCGCCGCTC
>JAOUGF010000555.1 GCA_029857925.1 Gammaproteobacteria bacterium | reverse complement strand
AGTATTGCCTAACAAGGAATATGCGCAATGGGCCGCGCGCGTGGAGCGTGCCGGTGGGGAGATGGACTGGTCATTGTCCTATTTCGATGGCTACGACAAAGGGCCGGATTTGCACCCCGGTCAAATGACGCTCAGCGGCATGACGATAGATTTAGTGCACCCACGCATACGCACGCTCGGCGCGGATGCGGCGGGGACGCTGGGGCGTTGGGGATGGCGTGTCGAAGGGGCGTATACGCGTAGTACGGATAGCGCAGGCAAGGATATTTTTGCGAAAAATCCGTTTTTTTATGCAGTGGCGGGCGTAGATAGAACGATGTTCGATGGCTTGAATGCGAACCTGCAATACGTGTATCGTTATATTTTTCACTATGAAGATCCGCTCAGCGCCGTTCTCCCATTGCAAGGCCTGGCCAAGGCGCAAGCATTGGCGAACAATCAATTCGATCAACAACAGCATGGAGCGACGCTGCGTGTACATCAAGCATGGTGGAATGATACGCTGACCGCGGAGCTCAGTATGATGATGTGGTGGCAACATAAGGATTATGTGTTTAAACCCAAAATGAGTTACGCATGGAGCGATCATCTGAAAACCACGTTGGGCGCGGACATGTATCGCGGGCCGCAGGATTCTTTTTTGGGGAATCTGCGCAAGTTGTCGTTGGCGTATGTGGAATTGCAATGGGCCTACTGAGAATTGTTCAGAATCTAATACAACAGCGAGATGAGTTTAATCTATTTGTCATTTCCCGGACGTGCTGAGCCTAGACTGAGCGCAGTCCTGCGCGGTTGTCGTCTTCGTAGCCGAGACGCGCTGCAGGAACAGCACCTGCAGCGCAACTTTGCATATTTCGCGCGATAGACTTGAACCGATATCTAATCCGCAAAACCGTCCTTGTCTGCGAGCATTTCATGTTGCTTGCGATGTTCGGCCATGCCCTTAACCAGCGCGCCAATGATCGTCACCGCGCCCAATAGCAAGGCCAGCACCAGCGTGCCGTCACCCGCCATTTTGAACATTGCGACGGTATCTTTATCGATAGGATCTATCAGTTGCAACTGCGATAAATACCCTGGAATATAGAAGAATCGGCTGAACAGCACGGTGATCATGATGATGCCCATGACCAGTTTGACGGTGTGATCTTTTACATAGGTAGTGCCGATCGCGCCGATTTGTATGCCAAATAAAGAACCCGCTAGGATAATCATCGCCAAGCGGATATCGACGACACCGTCGAGTGCATATAAGAGGGTACCACCCAGACCCATCACGAATGCAATGACCAATTCGGTTGCTGAGGCCATCAGTGCGGGGGCGCCCAAGATATAAATCATAGAAGGCACGCCGATAAATCCGCCGACCGCGATGGTCGCCGCCAACATGCCGGTCGCAAAGCCTAACGGGGCGATAAAGATGACCGACACCCGGGCCTTTAAACTGTGAAAATGCATCATCGTGCCGGGGATATGTACGGATTGCACCCACTTCGCGAGGCGTGTCAGCTTGTGTTCATTGGCGGCGTCGCCGAGCTTGTACAACTTACGCGCATCACGTAACACGAATCCGCCGACGATGGCGAGTATGACAATAAAAATAAACGACACATAAAGGCTTGAGCCTACGTCACCATAGGTGTTTTTGATGTGAGTCATGACGTTTTTACCCGCCAACATGCCGAATTCCGCGAATATTCCCATGATTAAGCCCAACTTGATATCGACTTGACCGTATTTGTTGCGCTTGACGGCGCCCACCAAGGCCTTAGGGAATTTATGCGCGATATTGCTGGCCACCGCAACGATGCCGGGCGCGCCCATTGTCATCATCGCTGGTGTGAGCACGAAAGCGCCGCCGGAACCGATAAAACCGCTGACCATGCCACCTATGAAACCGACTATGAACAACAAAACAACATTGATTAAAGTTAAGTCTATAAAATTAACGCTATCTAACATGGTCGCACCTAGAGGTTTATTTGCCGCCTTTTTTCTTGGCAGCGGGTTTAAAGCCTAACATGTCCCAAAAATGGCTAGTGAAGGCCCCGTGGAAGTAAGAAAACACGAACGCGATGATGACGGGCAGGATAAAATATTCTTTCTGTCCTTGGCGAGTCATGCGCGCCCACTCGATGGTGAGATCGGAGAAATAAAAAAGCAGGATGTATAAGGTCACACTGATCGTACCGAACAACAGGGCCAGTTTGGCGGCCCGTTTATCTTTTATAGCCATAAATACCCCAATGCCTAGCAGAAGAAATATTGATGCACAATATAGCGTAAATTTCACAGATCACTATTAAACGTATTTTGTGCAAAGAT
>JAOUGF010000554.1 GCA_029857925.1 Gammaproteobacteria bacterium | reverse complement strand
GATCATGCCCTAACGCCAACGTCAGTGCATGGTCATCAAACACCTTGCCGCGCACACGTCGCCGTTCGGGGTACCCGTCATTGCTTTTCACCCAATCACTGACGATCATCACACCCGGCAAATTAAGTAAATGCTTGCAACCACGCAGGAATTCCGGTTGATTAATCATTGCGGAAGGGCCTTCCGCGTCAAAGGCATCCACGATAATCAAATCATAATAACGTGCGCGGCGCTGTGCGGTGAATTCTACAAAAGATTGTCCATCCTGTACGTGGATGTGCAAACGGGGATCACGGGTTTCAAGATTAAAATAACGCTGCGCGGCCAACACCACTGCTTGCCGCAATTCCACCGCGTCTATTTGACATTCGGGCAGGTGTCGCAGTAAAAACTTTACCATGGAGGCGCCCCCCAAGCCGATCAACAGGATACGTTTGGGTTGCGGATGAAATAATAGCGCCATAGCCATTGCTTGCGTATATCGCAACACCAAGGCGCCTGGGTCTACCAAGGACATGCTGCTTTGACGATGACGCGTGCCAAAACGCAGTGTACGAAGCACCGCGTCCTGATCAACGCTTATTTCACCATAGGTATCGCTGGTACGAAAAATCACTTCTTGCGTCATTGGGTACCAAGGCGTGGAGGAATTGCCTAGGCGAACGCATTTTGTGTACCAGACTTACGGGTACACGTCCTGTGTACCCATAATACTTCAATTAGGCAGCAACAATTTTGCGGCGCACATCGCCGCCGCGATCCGACATCCGTGACTTCACAAATTCACCGACTTCAGGACGGTTGATGCATTCCGCCACGGTAATGCCACGCAGGTAATCATAGAAACGCTTGCTAAGATCCGCCCACAAGACATAAGGGAGGTACTCCGTACCTTCCAACGGCGCGTCCAACATTTGCTCATCCACGGCAGCAATGATGTCTGCAATAGTGATAGTGTCCGCGCTACGACCCAAACGATATCCGCCGCCAGGACCACGCGTACCTTCCACCAAACCCGCGCGACGCAAACGGGCGAATAACTGTTCCAAATACGAAAGTGAAATATTTTGATCTTCAGCAATATCCGCGATGGTAACCGGGCCAATGTTTTCATGTATGGCGAGGTTGAGTATTGCGGATACCGCGTAGCGACCTTTAGTAGGTATTTTCATAGCTGCCCCTAAAAATTTTTCCAAAATAAAGTGTGAGAGCCAATTCCCGATCAACAGCTGAGTTTTGCGATACACTATTATGATAGCTTATTATTTTAGTCAACATTTATCCGCCTCACCTTCTCTTTTAAAGGTAGACGAATTAGCCATAATAAAACAGCCCCTACCTAAAGTAGGTTTGTAAAACGTTGTAACTACCACGTTATTTATTAGATTACTATATTGTTATTATGGATATCAAGCCTTATAACACAGACTGTTCTTTACGCTCAAAGCTCAACACCCGCGCATTCGCAGGTGGGGGAGTCGTATGCTGTGGGCGGCCTTCGGCCAATTCTACGAGCGCCTGTTGGTGTTTAAACAAAGACTCCCACATCATGTTATAGATGCGAATACAAGACATTAGCGGGTTCTTCGTCCGCTCACGCTCACGGTCTATACGCCATTGCAGGCGTTCCAGGCGCTGGCGCTGGCGTGCGTCGGGCACACCCTGTATAAACGCGGCCACCTCTTGGCGACGTAGCGCTTCAAAACCCTCTGGATCAGTCTTAGCCAACTGACTCCAGCGTTCAAAATCAAATAGTTGCGATTGTATTGTCATGTCGGTTCTCTGTTCACCCACGCCCCGACTTTACTTGAGGTATATTAAAAATATATTATCAACTAAGGTTATTATATCCGCTGACTTTTTGCCTCCCCCTTGGCACAATAGCCCCTCCCAGCCTCTAGCTCGAGCACACTATGCACAGCCTATGGAACGACCAAGAAGCCGCGCAATACGAGGGTGAAATTGGCCTACGGGTCTACACATCACGCTTACTAGGGCGTGAACCAGCGCTCGTTTTACACGGTGGCGGCAATACCTCGGTTAAGACCCTACGCACAACAATCACCGGCATTGAAGAAGACATTCTCTATATCAAGGGCAGCGGGGCTGACCTGGTAACGATCACCGCACAAGGATTTGCCCCTGTGCGCATGCAAGCCCTGCTCGACCTGGCGCGCCTTCCTACACTCAGCGATAGCGCGATGATGAATGAATTAAAGGTGCAGACCGTCGTGACCGGCGCGCCGACACCCTCAGTAGAAACCATACTGCACGCGTTGCTGCCTTATAAATTTGTCGATCACAGCCACGCCGACGCCATTATTGCGGTT
>JAOUGF010000553.1 GCA_029857925.1 Gammaproteobacteria bacterium | reverse complement strand
CCCTTCAGTTTTCCCAACTTAAAGCGTAGATCATCCACGTCGCCCGCCCCAGGGTTGACGCGCGCGATGCGTTCGCACAGCTGGGTGGCGCGTGGCTTGTCGTTGTCTTCTAGCGCCTGATACGCGAGTTTAGTCAGGCGTTTGACATCGCGATCACGCAGTTCGACGAGGCGGCGGCTCCAGACATCCGCCTCCTCTTGTTGTCCGACGCGTGCAAAGTAGGCGATGCCCGCGCGCATTATCAATGGCTCACGGCGGTTGGCCTCCAGCGCCGCGCGTAGCGCATGGATGTCCAACGCGGCCCCGCTGAACGCCGCGCCTGCGAGTTGCCACGCGCGCTCTTCTTTGTCTTGCGGGGCGATGTGCGCCAGCGTCTGCCACTGACCGCGCGAGGCCAGCAGTTGTGCAGTCGCGACGCGTCGCAGCGCCGCCTGGGCGATACGCGGGAGCAGCGCCTTCGCGGCATCAAATTGACCGTGATCTGCATATAGGCGTATTTGGCGCGCGTGGGTGTCGTCTGGCCATGCGGTGTGTTTCTTATACAGCGCTGTCGCTTCGTCTTCGTTTTCGTTGTAGATTAAAACCGCATGTTGTAGTGCACGTGCTTGCGCGGCATCGATGGCCTCTAAACGCACTGCGATTTTTTGCGCGATCGCCGGGGAGCTCCAGCGCAAAAAACGCAGCCCGGCTTCATAGACGCGTTGCGTGCGTTCTTCAATCGCTAACAGCGGTGCGAAGTCAAAATGGTAGTTTTCATGCAAAAAATCATAAGGGTGTTCGATTTCGTCAGGGTTGTCGTTCAATGCGGATAAACGCACCTCGGACAACAAATTGGTGTCTCTATTGGGCGTCGCGTCCGCCGCCGCGCGCAAGGCCTCGTCACGCGACAATGCGAAATGCCACACCAAATCGCTCGCGTCGCGGATGTCATAATACCCCAGTGTTTGGGCGATCAAAGGGGCGCGCATGCGTGCGTTGATGCGCGCGTAGTCATACGTCAACGGGCGTTCCGATCCGACTAACATGAAGTCGCCGGTGTCCAAATTGGCGAAGCTCGCACCCTGCGGAAAGACGTTAAAAAACGCCTGAAACAACGATTGCAGCGTAGGGACATCCATGCGGAACAGGTTTATCCACTGCGTATAAATGCCGCCGTCATTCAAGCGGCTGCGCACGATGCTGAAAAATTCCTGCGTAAACACATTGGCCGCGCCCGCCACCCACGGGTGCGACGGCTGCGCGGCGATAATGTCATATTTTTGTTTTTCCACTAACAACGTATTGCGCGCATCGTTAATATCGAGTTTGACGCGCGGATCATCCAATGCGGTGACCGGGCCGTCTTTTATCACACGACCCGCCTCGATCGCGGCCGATTCGAGTTCGACGACGTGTATGTTTTTTATCGGCGTGTAGGTGAATGCGCGCGTGGTTACGCCACCGCCGAACCCGACAATAAACGCCGATTGCGGGTCGGGGTGCAGGAAATACGGTATAAACGCGAGCAAATTTTCAATAATCAATGAGCGCGCGGGTTCGCGCATGTTGATGACGGATTCATTGAGGCCATTGCTTTGGAGCTTCGCCAGCGTGTCGTCATAAGTGACCAGGCTGATTACCGCCGCCTTGCCCTCGCGTAGAAATAGAAATTCGGGTTTGACACCGGCGCGCGCGTCGTCGTCATAGGCGTAGTCCACCGAGGCGATCATGCGTTTGAAATCTACGCGCGGCAGCCAGGGGCTGACGGCGATCAGGCACAGCGCGGTGAGCGCAAACCCCACACGCAGTTTGGCGCTGACGATGTGATGCAAAAATAACAGCGGTAACACCAAAATGATCGCCGCACACAAAACCAGCAACGTGTCTGTGCCGAATTCGGGGATGATCCAAAACCCCGCGAGCAACGAACCGAGGATTGCCGCAACGGTGTTGACCGCATACGCGCGGCCTACGCGATGGCGCACCCCGGCGAGGTCGCCGCAGTACAATTTTAAATTTAACGGAAACAACGCGCCGAATAAAAACGTGGCGGGAAACAGCATAAAAAATGTAAACGCGTATTTGATCGCCTGTTTTATCGCGCCCGGTGCGGAAATGTGGTTGATGCCTTCATAAAACGCGGGCACGGCGGCCAGCAAGGCTCGTGTCAATAACAGCGCGATCCCAATCGCGAGCAACATGCCCGCCATCCAGGCGTAGGGTTTTGTGATCGTCTCCAGGCGTGCCTTGATCCACCACGCGCCCAGCGCGATACCGGCAAGGAAAACCACCAGGATGGCCGCGAATCCGTACAACGTGGTGCCGGTGAATATCGCGAGGTATTTCGTCCAG
>JAOUGF010000552.1 GCA_029857925.1 Gammaproteobacteria bacterium | reverse complement strand
CACCGGGTATTTTACCGGCAGCATAGGTACGCTCTTGGTAGTTCACGGTTAGCGGAAAGAAGTCGCGCCCTTCGGCCACGTCCTTTTTGGCCACGGCGGTGACCATCACCACCGTATCGCCCATGCTGGCCATCACTGCGCCAGAGGCCTGACGGGCGATTTCGCCCGTTTCTAGCTTGACGGTGTGCTTGCCGAACTGGAAAGATTTTGAAATCGGGTTCATCGGAGTCTCGTTTGTCGTTGAAGGGCGGACGGATCGGCTTAACGGCGTAATTCTAAACGCTTAATGATTTCGCGATATTTGTCCACGTCGGTTTTCTTTAAATAATCCAACAACTTACGACGGCGGCTCACCATGCGCAGCAGGCCTTGGCGAGAATGATGATCTTTAGCGTGCGCTTGAAAATGGGTGGATAAGTCATTGATGCGCGCGGACAACAGGGCGATTTGCACTTCTGGAGACCCCGTATCATTGGGTCCGCGACGGTATTCTTTCACGACGTTTTGTCGAGCTTCAGTATTCACTGCCATAATGTAACCTCAAGGGAGTTAAAGTAAAAATTCACGGCGCGTAGTTTACTCTTTTAGGGGGCCATACGACAAGCAAAACCGCGTCATTCTTGGCTTTCACCCCGATTATTCATGTTTCAGCATCCGTTTGGGGACAATGCGGCCGGTGTCCTCCACCAGACCGATGCCCAGCAGACGGTGGTCAGGCCCGTGCAGCCAGATCAACCCTGGTGCGGGGGGCTGATCCAGCCACACCCCTAGCCCGCTGGTGAGTCGATACACCCCTACTGCGTCCAGGTCAACGCGCGGCCATGCCGACAACATGTCCTGCATGTCGATCAGCTGGGCATCCAAGGCCGCCACGCCCTCCGCCGCGATCGCTTGCAGCTGATCAAGGGTATGGGCGGTAGCAAGCGTGGCGCCCGCCACCGCCGTGCGCCGCAACATTGTCACGTGCGCCCCGCAGCCGAGGGCCTCACCGATATCTTCCACCAGGCTGCGAATGTAGGTGCCCTTTGAGCAGCGTACGCGCAGACGCAACACCGGCGATACAAAGGATTCGAGCTCCAATGAATAGATCGTTACCGGTCGCGCCGTACGTTCTACCGACTCTCCACGATGCGCCAGTTTATACAACGGTTGACCGTTTTGTTTCAGCGCGGAATGCATCGGCGGCACTTGTTGGATATCACCGCGAAACCGGTTCAGCACCACCTCTATCTGCTCTATATTCAATTGCGGCACATCACGCTGGCGTATGACCTGCCCATCGGCGTCGCCGGTGTCTGTCGTCACCCCTAACCGCGCCTCGGTAACATAGGCCTTATCCGCATCGAGTAAAAAGCCGGAAATCTTGGTCGCCTCGCCCAAACAAATGGGCAGTAACCCGCTGGCCAACGGGTCTAGGCTGCCGGTATGACCGGCCTTTTCAGCGTTGAATAGGTGTTTGACGCGTTGCAGGGCTTGGTTGGAGGTAAGTCCAGTAGGTTTATCCAACAACACTACACCGCTGACAGTACGATATTTGGACCTAGAGGGAGGCGTCATAAAAACCATTGCATATACCAAGGTGTTCTTTATACCATGAAAAACCGATGCGCGCAGACGGCAATGGCTTGTTCAGTTTCTTTAATATGTGACAAAGTTATCCCGTGTTATAATTAAGATGTCAGCCTCCTGTAAGAGTAGGCAAATGGTATAGGGCCAATACAATATGAAACTTCAAGGCATGCGCATTATCCACCATTTCAGCACCCTGTTAGCGCTTTTCAGTGCGATATCGATCCCGGCCCAAGCGATCGCGGACTTGGAGCCGCATTTGGGGCAACTTACTTTTACCACGGGTCACAAATTCGGGGAAACACTCTATCAAATCGGCGGGGCCTACAGTACAAATATCGGCCCTGGTTTTCAACCCTTCCCCACCAGTGAGCTGAGGTTCCCGTTGACGTTACCCACCGCTACAATCGCTTTTATTCAACCAATAAGAGAAAAATACACCTTCGCCATCAGACTCGAAACCAGTTACACCACGCATTCGGGATTAGTGAAGGACAGCGACTGGTTGACTAATCCTAGCGTGCCTGACATCTATTCCGAAAGCCGCTCCTATGGCAGCTTCAAGGAAGGCGGTATAGAATTCAACATGCGAATATCTAAGTTTCGGCTTCCCGGCGAGTTGAAACTTGGATGTGAATTGGATTATATGCACTATGCATACGAAATTTTCGACCTCGCGCAAACCAGTAATCTCCCGAAATATTACACCGGCGTAGTATCAGGCGCGGTAGGACGCTATCAAGTCAGTTATTTCATCCCGTATTTGCAA
>JAOUGF010000551.1 GCA_029857925.1 Gammaproteobacteria bacterium | reverse complement strand
CGGCAACGTGTTGCTGCTCGACGAACCGACCAACGACCTCGACGTCGAGACCTTGCGCGCGCTCGAAGAGGCGTTGCTGGATTTCCCCGGCTGCGCGGTCGTCATCTCGCATGATCGCTGGTTTTTAGACCGCATCGCGACGCATATTTTGGCGTTTGAAGGCGAGGCGAAGGTCGTGTGGTTCGAAGGCAATTACGCCGATTACGAGGTGGATCGTAAGCGTCGCTTAGGTGTCGCGGCGGATCAACCGCAACGTTTTAAGTATAAGAAATTGATGTAGGTAAAGAATGTTTGCTGCAATTTATCTTAATTGCATCATTTGAGCGTGCGCCCCCTTTGTATAGGGGGCGCAGCGTCGGTTACATCATTCGTTGATAGTTTTTTTCACACCACCCCGCCCCGTTGAGTTCATAACATCACAAACTTACAACATTTAGGCGTACAGCATTGCACACGCGTTCACTTGGCCGCAGCGATGTTGGTTATCGTCGAAACCCGGCCCTTGATCACAAACTCGAACGCCACACGCGCCCCTTCCTTGATGTCGCCCAACGTCTTAGGTGCAATTTGAAATGTCATCTGCATGGCCGGCCATTGAGCAGTCGGCACCGCGCCGTGGGCGATGGTGATCGCGTCTTTGGCGGGAGAAATGGATTTCACCGTGCCGGTGGCCTTGTGTGCAATCGCCTCGCCCTGCGCAACCTGCCCTTCCATCTTCTTTCCGTGCATGTCATCGGCAAACACCGGCGTAAATGCAAACAGGGTGGTTAACAGGACAACTGGAATCAGTTTTTTCATAGGTGTTACTCCTTTGAGTTTGAGTGGCTGAGAAAACTTGCCCGGCGGCGCATTAGCCAATACGCAGCGGGGATCACGAACAAAGATAAGAGTGGCGCGGTGACCATGCCGCCGACCATGGGCGCGGCGATACGACTCATCACCTCGCTGCCGGTGCCACTGCCCACCAAGATCGGCAACAGGCCCGCGATAATCACCGCCACCGTCATGGCCTTGGGCCGCACGCGCAACACAGCGCCCTCGCGTATCGCCGCGAGTAGCGCCGCGTCGCCGCTGTCGCCCGCCGCGACGCGCCGTTGCCAGGCCTGTTTGAGATAGATCAGCATGATCACGCCGAACTCGGCGGCGACCCCGGCCAGCGCGATAAAACCGACCCCGGTGGCGACCGACAGATTAAAGTTCAACACGTACAAAAACCACACCCCGCCGGTCAACGCAAAGGGCAAGGTGAGCATGATCAACAAGGCCTCATCGATGCGCGCAAACGTCAGATACAGCAATACAAAGATGATCAATAACGTGGCAGGCACCACCCACTTGAGCCGCGCGTTGGCGCGTTCGAGAAATTCGAATTGGCCAGAATAGGCGAGACTGATGCCCGCAGCGAGTTTGACCTCGCGCGCCACCGCGACGCGCAGATCGGCCACGGTCGATGCGAGGTCGCGACCGCGCACGTCGATGTACACCCAACCGCTAGGGCGCGCGTTTTCGCTTTTGAGCATAGGCGGCCCATCCATGACTTGGATGCGGGCGACGGTGGCCAGCGTGATTTGGCTGCCCATAGGCGTAACAATCGGCAATTCTTTTAGACGCTCAACGGTATCGCGCCATTCCCGAGGATAGCGCACGTTGATCGGGTAACGCGCCCGGCCTTCGACCGTTTCGCCGATGTTGTCGCCACCGATGGAGCCCGACACCACCGCCTGGACCTCGGCGATGCTGAGCCCGTAGCGTGCGGCGGCGATGCGGTCGATATCGATATCGGCATAACGCCCACCGGTGAGCCGTTCGGCCAGCGCGGATGACACCCCCGTTACGCCCTTGGCCACGCGTTCTACGTGCTCGGCGACGCGCTCGATGTCGGCCAGCACAGGCCCCGAGATCTTGACGCCGATCGGGCTCTTGATACCGGTCGCCAGCATGTCGATACGATTGCGTATCGGCGGCACCCAGATGTTGGCCAGCCCCGGCACCTGTACCGCGCGATCCAGTTCCTCGACCAATTTATCGGGTGTCATCCCCACCCGCCATTGTTCGCGCGGTTTGAATTGAATTATCGTCTCGAACATCTCCAGCGGCGCCGGGTCGGTGGCGGTCTCGGCGCGGCCCGCCTTGCCGAACACGTGCGCCACCTCCGGCACGGTCTTGATCATGCGATCCGTTTGTTGCAATAACTCGCTGGCCTTTTGCGCCGAAAGGCCCGGCAGCGCGCTGGGCATGTAGAGCAAATCCCCTTCGTCCAGCGGCGGCAGAAACTCGCCCCCCAACCGAGTCGCTGGCCACCACGCGGTCAAAAATACCAAGGCCGCCATGGCCAGGATC
>JAOUGF010000550.1 GCA_029857925.1 Gammaproteobacteria bacterium | reverse complement strand
TTCAGGAAGCGTTTGCCTTCAACATACAATGCGTAGCTCAGAAAAACATTTTTCAGGCCGATCTCGTTGGGGTTTTTGGCCTTCAGGTTCGCGTCTATCGTCGCCTGCGTCAGATTGACATCGCGCAGCGTATGATTGACGTATTCAATGCTGGGATTCAGCAATTTCTTAGCGGTCAATAATTTTATAAAAGTGCAGCCAGATGCCAGCACCATTAACGGTATGAGCATCCACAATGATCGCGTTAATTTAGTCATCATTTTCCTCGTGTTTGATTAAATTTATGTGCGCAAACATGCGTGCGTCCGAAAGCCCGTGTCAGTTTACCAATTTACACATGATATCGCCAGTGTGCCCTTCCCAAACACAGGGTTCGCATATCGCCCAACCCGATTTGCGGTACCATGCCTGTTTGTCTAACGTGAATAGATATATGGCGCGCGATTCAGCGATAAAGGGTACCGCCGCCTGTACAACGTGTGCACATAGCGCCGCGCCGATGCCGCGCCCACGCGCCTCCGGCGTCACAAATAAGCCACCCAGCCAAGGCGCCAGGTGAAGGTGGTCAGGCAGATCATGTTCGCGTAATGCGACCGTACCTAACACCTCGCCGCCGCGATGCGCCACCCACGCGATCGGAAATTTGTCGCAATTCAAATGGGCCTGCAATTTCGCCACGCGCATCGCCAACGTATCCTGCGGCAAATAGTTGTGCCAATGCGCCAATAGCCACGGCGCAAGCGTGTCGATAAATGCTGGATGATCTGCGAGCAAGCTGATCTGCGTCATGCTGATCCACCACTGAGTTTTTGCAAGGCCAACAGCGTGCGCCAATTGCGTGTGGTGGCGGTGACGCCCAAGGCCTTTTCAAAATAATTATTCGTCAATTTTGTCTTTCCGTAACCCTCTGGACAATACAGCATGACCACCTGGCCACACAACACGGCGCGCTCCTCCGCGCGTACCGGCAATGTCAATTTTTGAAAGGCCGCGACGCTCACCGGCTCAAAAAAAAATGTGGCGTGAAAAAGTTTATCGTCCCCCTGTAAACTCGACGAAAACGGATTCGATTGCACGATGCGGTCTAAGTCAGTAGCGGTCAACACAATAACCTTTACGTCAAACCCGTATTCTTGTGCGATACCTGCGCTGATCTCTGCGGCGAGCGTCGAAACCGTAGATTTCCCTGCCGAAAACAGCAGATTCCCACTTTGCAAATAGGTTTGCACATCTGAATATCCAAAGGGAGACAAATGCCCTACCAGATCGGCCATGCGGATGAATTTTTGACCGGAGACGTTTATCCCGCGCAATAATGCAATGTATTTCGTCATCGCGAAAAGTTCCCTAGATGTACAATTAATTTTTACCAGCACCCGCCGCTAACCGATTTTGCAGCTGCGTATTTTCTCAGCTTAAATTCATCTCTAGAAATTAGGCTAGATGCATTTCGAGGATAGTATGCCACAACCTAGCAAAATACTCGTATGGGATCTTCCGACCCGCACCTTTCATTGGCTGCTGGTGCTGAGTTTTAGCGTCGCGTGGATAACGCATGAGGACAACCGGTATCTTTATGCGCATACGGTGGCCGGCTACTTTTTCTTTGGTCTATTGTTGTTTCGGATCGCATGGGGCGTCATCGGCAGTCATTACGCTCGATTTAGGGCGTTCGCCTATGATTGGCGGTCTGCAAGCGGATACCTGCGGGCACTGCTGAGTGGCCAAGCCTCACGCTACCTCGGCCACAACCCTATCGGCAGTTGGGCAATTTTTTTATTGCTTGCGTTAGGGTTGTTGATTTCGATTTCCGGCCTGGTGGTCTTAGGCGGCGAGGAAGGTCATGGCGTTTTACGCGGGATCGTGCCCTACGCGCTCGGTAAAGCTGCTAAAGAGGTGCATGAGGCGTTGGCCGCAACGATGGTGCTCGTGATCATTATCCACATCGCGGGGGTGATCGTAGAAAGCCTCATACACCGCGAAAATCTCGTGCAGGCGATGTTGACCGGCTATAAAATCGGCAAGGAAACGGGCGTCGCAATCTCCCGCTTTCGATTGCTCGGTATCAGTTTGCTGATTATTTTTTCTGTCGCAGGTCTCTATGCGTTTAAAGGCTACTTAACCGCACGGCCAGGCGCACCCTTTTTACCCTTTGTCGGCCCCTCGCTTGCGGATGACCCGGTGTGGCGCAAGGCCTGCGCAGAGTGTCATTTAGCGTTTCATCCCAGCTTGTTACCGGCGCGTTCCTGGCAAAAAATGCTCGATGAACAAGCTAAACACTTTGGTGAAGACTTAGGTCTGGACGTGGCGGACACCGAACATCTACACGCATTTTTGACTGCA
>JAOUGF010000549.1 GCA_029857925.1 Gammaproteobacteria bacterium | reverse complement strand
ATATGAATGGCGTCGGATTGGTGCTGGGATGGCGGTATTTCTGGGATTTTTAGCAGTCACTATATTCGGAAAAGTTGGTGGGCCCGCTCGGACTCGAACCGAGGACCAATGGATTATGAGTCCACTGCTCTAACCAACTGAGCTACAGGCCCGCCTGGAGAGTGACAACGCTGGTCGCGCAGGCGCCAGCGAGGCGATAGTATAAACCAAGCCCACGGCAGGCGCCATGGGCTTGGGCGGGGATTGTTACTGTTCCAAAAAGCTGCGCAGTTGTTCCGAGCGGCTGGGGTGACGCAGTTTGCGTAAGGCCTTGGCCTCGATCTGACGAATACGCTCGCGCGTAACGTCGAATTGTTTGCCGACCTCTTCCAGCGTATGGTCGGTGTTCATGTCGATGCCGAAGCGCATGCGTAGTACCTTGGCCTCGCGCGCCGTCAGGCCTTCCAGCACGCGTAACGTCGCCTCACGCAGGCCTTCCATCGTGGCGGATTCACCGGGCGACAGGATGGATTGATCCTCGATAAAATCGCCCAAGTGCGAATCTTCGTCATCGCCGATCGGGGTTTCCATGGAGATCGGTTCTTTGGAGATTTTCAACACCTTGCGTATCTTGTCTTCCGGCATATCCATGCGCTTGGCCAGTTCTTCCGGCGTCGCCTCACGTCCCATTTCTTGCAGCATCTGACGCGAAATGCGATTTAATTTGTTGATCGTTTCTATCATGTGCACCGGTATGCGTATGGTGCGCGCTTGATCGGCGATCGAACGTGTAATTGCCTGGCGTATCCACCATGTCGCATAGGTCGAAAATTTATAACCGCGACGGTATTCGAATTTATCCACCGCCTTCATCAGGCCGATATTCCCCTCTTGGATCAGATCAAGGAACTGCAGGCCGCGATTGGTGTATTTTTTCGCGATCGCGATCACCAAACGCAAATTCGCCTCGACCATTTCTTTCTTCGCGCGACGCGCCTTGGCCTCGCCGATGGACATTTTGCGATTGATTTCTTTGATTGCAGTGACCGGCATGCCGCATTCACGCTCGATAGCGACCAAATCTTTCTGCGCCGCGCGGATATCGTGCGCGTGATGTTGCAACACCGCGGAATAATCCTTGCCGTCTTTAATCCGCGCGTCCAGCCATTCCAGGTTGGTCTCGTTTTCGGGGAAGGACGTGATAAATTGCTTGCGCGGCATGTGGGCCTTGCCGACGCAGATCTGCATAATGACGCGCTCATATCCGCGTATGCGATCCACCATGCTGTGCATGTCATAAATCATTTGATCGACAAAACGCGGCGCCAATTTGAATTCTAAAAAGCAATCGGTCAACGCCAGCACACCGGCCTCGGTCTGCTTGCTGCGATAGCCGTGTTTGGCGACCGTGGTCTTGAGTTTGTCGTGATGCTCGCGCAAACGGGTCATGCGTTCACGCGTGACCTCCGGGTCGGGCCCGAATTCTTCGGCCTCAGCGGTTTCTCCGTCGCCGGCCTCGTCGTCTTTGACGAATTCATCATCGGCCAAGGCCTCTACCGGCGGTTTGAAATTGGAGGTATTGGCGGGTTCGACGTCGAGTTGGTCGTTAAAACCGACGACGACGTCGGCCAGGCGACGCCCTTCGGCGACGATTTTTTCATATTCTGACAGCAGCGTGCCGACCGTCTTAGGATAGGTGGCCAGTGCAATGGAGACTTGGCGCAGCCCGTCTTCAATACGCTTAGCGAGTTCGATTTCACCTTCGCGGGTCAGCAATTCGACGGTGCCCATCTCACGCATATACATGCGCACGGGGTCCGTGGTGCGACCGAATTCGCCATCCACCTGCGCCAACGCAGCCGCAGCCTCTTCGGCGACGTCTTCGTCGGCCACCGGGGTGGTTTCGGTCAAGATCATCTGATCGGCATCGGGCGCGACTTCATGCACCGGGATACCCATATCATTGATCATGCCGATGATGTCTTCGATCTGTTCAGGATCGACGATTTCATCGGGCAGATGGTCGTTTACCTCACGGTAGGTAAGGAAGCCCTGTTCCTTGCCCTTGGCAATGAGGAGTTTAATTTGCGATTGCTGCTCTGCATTCATAAAAAGTTAACGACTCTGCACCAAAGTTAGCCCGCCAGTATAACGCATGTTACTGGATTAATTGTAGGCATTTTTATTAGGGGTGGATTCCTCCACTGTAAAAACGCCTCGTTCATGTTGCAGGTGCAGCAATTCTTTCAACCGCACCTTTTCTTGCTCATCCAAACGACTATAACGTGATTTGGCGAGTAATTGCTCCACCTGCTGTTCGATCAGCCAGGCCTCTAAACGGCGTACATTGCCCAGAAATTCGGCC
>JAOUGF010000049.1 GCA_029857925.1 Gammaproteobacteria bacterium | reverse complement strand
CTGCTGTCGAATGTATTTAATAGCGCGTTGTCGCTTTGCAGGGGAACAAGGACGCGTGGCGGCTTTGTGAACATTACCTGTGGTGCGTACCTTTTTGCAGGCCTTTGGCCAGCTGCCCGAGTTGGGCGATGGCGGATTCTACCGCAGGTGTCCAAGGGATCGCCGCGTTCAGGCGTATATGATGGCGATATTTTCGTTTGGCCGAAAACAACGGGCCAGGTGCAATCGCAATCTGGTGTTCGGCGGCGATGTAATATAGCTTAAGTGCGTCACACTCACGCGGCATTTCTATCCATAAAATAAAGCCGCCGACAGGTTGTGTAATCTTTGTGCCCAACGGAAAAAATTGCACAATGGCCTGGCTTAGACGCGCAATCTGTTTAGCATAGGTATTACGTATCTCCCGCAAATAGCGATCATAACCCTGGCGTGTAAGAAACTCCGCAAGCAATTGTTGATTGGGGGTGGCGGTTGCGAAATTCGCGAGATATTTAAGATAGACGATTTTTTCATGAAACCTACCGCCGGACACCCAACCTACGCGCAAACCAGGGGAGATCGTCTTAGAAAAGGATGAACAATACACGACATTGCCTTTGCGGTCGTAGGCCTTAATGGCGCTGGGGCGGGGGCCGTGATGTGCGAGCTCTCCATAGATATCATCTTCAATCAAAGGCACATCGTGTTGCGCAAGCAGGTGCGCCACTGCGCGCTTGGCACCTTCGTCCATACACGCACCCAGCGGGTTATTGAAACTCGGTGTGATGACGCATGCCTTGATCGGCCACTGTTCCAAGGCCATCGCCAACGCCTCTACGCTGATGCCGGAATGCGGGTGAGCGGGGATTTCAAGGACCTTCATTTGCAACGATTCTATGGCTTGTAATATGCCGTAAAACGTCGGTGATTCCACTGCGATGATGTCGCCCGGTCGCGCAATCGCGCGTAGACTTAAGATCAACGCCTCCTGACAACCATTGGTGATTAGAATATCTTCCGGTGTTGGGTTAAAACCCGCGCTGTCACTGCGCCGCGCGATTTGGCGGCGCAAGGCGTCGTTGCCGGGCGGAAATTCATAGTGGTGCCAGTGTTGCGCGTTGTTTGGTTTAAGCAATTGGCGTAGGCCGCGTTGCAACGAATGTGTGGGTAAAAAATACGTGTCGGGCACTGCGGCGCCGAGTTGTATCATGCCAGGCATACGCGTCGCGTGTAGTATGCGCATCGCCAATTCGCCGGTATTTACTATGCTGGGGGAGGGTAACGCCATCGTGGTGCGCGGTGCCGCAGTGGGTGGCATCGCCTGTGGTTTCACATAAAAGCCCGATTGGGGCCGCGGCTCCAGTATCCCGTCGTTTTCCAAACGACGATAGGCCTGCTGCACGGTCGCAATACTGACCTTAAGCTGGTCTGACAATGTGCGCAGAGACGGCAGGCGATCCCCCGGCAGGTAGTGGCCCGCGAGTATGCGTTGTTTGATTTGGTCCGCGACATCAAGATATAACATAGGTTGCAAAAAACCGGTACAGCGAGGCGCCTGAGTGGCCATAACAGTTCTTGTGAATCGCTAACTGTACCGGTATAAACTCCAATTATTGATACTGTACTGGTTGGTACTCTAGCGATTATTCTAAGCCTGTGTCAATCTTATTTGCGGGTAACAAATGGAACAGCAGCGATTATGTTGGATCAACGGGCGATGGATGCCGTCACACGAGGCGACGGTTTCGGTGTTTGATCATGGATTATTATATGGGGACGGTGTTTTTGAAGGGCTGCGTTTTTATCCAAGCGGTGTGTTTAAACTCGGCGAACACCTCGCACGTTTGTGGCGATCGGCGTCTGTGTTGCGTATCACGATTCCATACACCGCCCACGAATTGGGCGTCGTCATTGAACGTGCTGCCCGTGATTCGGGCATGGCGTCCGGTTATATACGCGTTATCGTCACGCGCGGTGCGGGAAAGTTGGGCATAGACCCGCGTTCTTGCAAACAGCCTTGCGTGATCGTTATCGCAGACGAGATCGCCGTTGTTGATGACGTGGTGCGCCGCAACGGCGCGCGTGTCATCGTAGCCGCGACGCGCAGACTGGCGCCGGACGGCCTAGACCCGCGTGTGAAGTCACTCAATTATTTAAACCCTATCATGGCAAAATGGGAGGCGATCAATGCGCATGCGGATGAGGCGATCCTACTCAACGCACAAGGTTATGTCAGCGAAGGGTCTGTAGACAATATTTTTATTGTGAAAAATGCGACGCTATTGACACCGCCGGTATACGACGGCGCGTTAGAAGGCATTACCCGCGGCGTAGTGATAAGGTTGGCGGAGGAGGCGGGTATTCCGATGGTGGAACAGCGGCTTACGACGTATGACTTGTATACGGCGGACGAATGCTTTTTAACGGGTACGGCGGCGGAATTGATACCCGTGCGTGAAATCGACGGCCGCGTGTTGCCGCAAACCTGCGGGCCGGTATATAACGCATTATCACAATTATTTGCAGCCGCCACGCACTAACAGTGCGTTATTAACCCGGCATCGAAATAAGTCTGAAAAAATCCCCTCCCCCCTTGCGGGGCTTGTGCCCTTTGGGTAGAGGGTTAGGGAGAGGGGGTAATCAATATATTTCGATGCCGGGTTAATAACGCAATCGTCGCCGAATGACTCAGCACTGCGTCAGTGACGTTACACGTGCATCCGGCGGGTGTCGGCGGCAGGGATTTCGCCGACTAACCTGTATCCACAGCGTCTCGTCTATGGTTTTGCACTAGATAACTGTAATTAGAGGCTGGTGCCGCCCCTGTGTAGGCGACTGCGCAGCCAATCGATAATCTTTTGCCGGTTCGTATCGGTCAGCAGTTGTGCCAGACCGGCGGCGACCGTAACGATAATCGCCAATACAACGATGAGCGTGCCGTCTGGACCCTCATTGTCTTGGGTGGTAATGATGCGTTTTGTAGGTGCGATGCCATTGTTACGTGGGTGAGTCACTGGGGCCGCAGGGGTGATCGTCGTTGCGCCCACCGTTGCGGGCGGTGCAGGGGGAGCGCCGACCACGGGGGCATTGGGGATGACAATGCCGCGCATCTCCAGTTGTTGTAAGAGTACCAACGACTGACGTTGCATGGATTCAATTTTAGTCTGTAATTCTTCATTTTGTTTTTGCAGTTGGTTGATCAGCAATGAGGTTTCTGCCAGTTGGCGTGACACCGTGGTACCGTCAGCCGGGCGTGAGTTGTTTGCCACGTTCGCATCATGCGGCGTAGCGTCGGGGGTTGCGCCATGCAGTTCTGATCCGTCAGACGTGATGTGTGTGGGGGCGCTCAACTCGACCTTGAACGCGTTTTTTGTCTGCGGAGGAGGTCTTTTACCTTCGATCAATTCGTCCAACGTCTGCATCGCCATCTTGCGCGAGACGGCGCGATAGTGATCGGCATCCGGTAGTGCGAGGTGTTCACCTTCTTTGAGTCGATTGATATCTCCGTCAACGAACGCGTCCGGATTGGCGTTGTATAAGCCTATAATCATTTGCGGTAAACTGATTTTAGGGTCTGGCCGCACGTTTTGGGCGATTTCGGAAAGCGTCTCATCCGTACCGATGGGTCCATATTGGCCGTCGTGGAGTCGGGGGTTTACTTTTTTATTGGCACGTTGGGGATTGGATGCCGGTTTGTCGTTTTCGGTGCCGCCGTTTGTTATCGGTGCCGTCGATGGTAGCGAGGGGTTAGACAGCGTTTGTGCAAGCGGTTTTGTAGTGTTGCCGTTATTATTGTTCGGCGCGTTACGCTGCTCTTGTACCTGTACTTTAGGTAAATCCAACGCAATCGCATATTCGCGCATCAAATGGCCGCCGGACCATTTAACTTCGAGTACGATAGGCAACGCGGGTTCGAATATGCTGGTCGGTGTATCGATTGCGATCAGCGCCGTGCCATCGGGACGTCGTTCGACATGAAATTGCAACCTATCCAATAATGCCAAATACTCTAACCCGAGGTTGGTGTATTCGCGACCGGGCGCCAAGTTGATTTGCAGCGTGTCCAACTCCGCCTTTGTCGCCGTGGGAATATAAATTTCCGCGCGCAAGGGTTGGCCGATAAAGGTGCGCACGCGCACCTCGGAGTCGAGGCTTAGTGCGTTTGCACGAAGTTGTATGACCGCACCCAGGCCCAGCCCTATGACACGTATTAGGTGTTTAGCCCGCAAAGGCATCCTCATTTTTCAACATCTTGGTGACTTGATTGTAGGGATAGCGACCTATGCAGTTAAATCTTTACCGGTAACGCGTGTATTAGAAGTGTGACCACCAAGTAAAATAATTAAAATTTACAACGACATATTTTTATATATGCGACACCATGGTGTGAAATTCACGCGCCGCGTGGGTAAGCGTGCGTTGATGATGGATGACGATGCCTAGTGTACGTGTCAACCGGATATGGGGAATATCGAACACGTGCAGGTCTTTGTCGATCAACGTCTGCGGCAGGAGGCTCCAGCCCAGCCCCACGGAAACCAACATCTTGATCGTTTCCAATGGGTTAGTCGCCAACGTGGTGCGCAGGCTCACCCCCTGTGCGGCAAACGCCTGTTCGATCAGATCACGCGTGTAGGTGCGGCGTGCGGGCAGAATGGCGGGAAATTCGGCCAATTGGTGGAGGTTGGGCGTGGGGATTTTTACCAAAGGATGGTTGTTCGCCGTAACGATATGCAATTCGTCTCGCCACAACGGGAACAGCGCCAAAGGGGGGGATGCGATCGGGGGTAGTGTCACCACGCCCATTTCCAGTTCACCCCGCGCCACGGCCTGGCAAACCTCTTCTGAGTCTAAGAAATGGAGATCCAATTCGACACTTGGAAACGCCTGCGTGTAGCGACGCAATACCGACGGCAAATGGTGTAGCCCAATATGGTGCGATGTGCCTAAACGCAGGCGACCGCCGACCTGGCCCGCCAAATTCGCAATCGCCTGTTGGCTGTCGTGCATCTCCGCGAGGATACGACGCGCACGCGGTAGCAATACCTGCCCCGCCTCGGTCAACCGCACCTGACGACCGACCCGATCAAACAGCGGGGTTTGTAGCGACAGTTCAAGTTGTGCCACACGCTTGCTGATTGCCGGTTGGGTCAGAAACAAGGTGGTTGCGGCACGCGAAAATGAACCCTGCTCGGCGACGGCGACAAAGGCGTTGAGGGTGTCCGTGTTCATGTATTCCATTTAAGAATATAATATATGAAAAGAATGAGTTTGTATTATAGCAAAAACTGGGTTACGGTGGCACCTCGACGTACGCTATTTCACAACGCGTTTGACAACGTAACAAACAGGACGATGACGATGGCCGGCAAAACACTCTACGACAAACTCTGGGACGCGCATGTCGTGCGCAGCGATGCGGACGGTACCGCGCTTTTATATATTGATAGACACTTGGTCCACGAGGTCACCTCACCCCAGGCCTTTGAGGGTTTGCGTATCGCATCCCGCCCGGTGTGGCGTGTGGATTCCGTATTGGCCACCCCCGACCATAATATTCCGACAGACGGGCGTGCGCAGGGCATCGCCGATCCCGTATCACGCCTACAGGTCGAGACTTTGGATCAGAACTGCCAAGCATTCGGCCTCACCGAGTTTGGCATGCACGATATACGTCAGGGCATCGTGCATGTGATCGGGCCGGAACAAGGTGCGACGTTGCCGGGCATGACGGTCGTCTGTGGTGATTCGCATACCTCGACACACGGTGCATTCGGCGCATTGGCGTTCGGTATAGGCACCTCCGAGGTCGAACACGTGTTGGCGACGCAGTGTTTGATTCAAAAGAAATCGCGTGCGATGTTGGTACGTGTCAATGGCGCCTTGGGCCCCGGCGTGACCGCGAAGGACGTGGTATTGGCGATCATTGGGCGCATAGGCACCGCCGGCGGCACCGGTTACGCGATCGAGTTTGGGGGGGCAGCGATACAAGGTTTGAGTGTCGAAGGCCGCATGACGGTGTGCAATATGGCGATAGAGGCTGGCGCGCGTGCGGGTATGGTGGCCGTGGATCAAAAGACCATAGATTATTTCCAAGGGCGGCCTTATGCGCCCACGGGTGAGATGTGGCAGCGCGCGGTCGCGGCGTGGCGCGAATTACACAGTGATGCCGATGCGACGTTTGACCGTGTTGTTGAGTTGGATGGCGCCAGCATTGCGCCGCAGGTGACGTGGGGCACCTCGCCCGAGATGGTCGCTCCAATTATGGCGCGCGTGCCGGATCCCGACCAAGAAGACAACGCCGTCAAACGCGAAGGGATGCGCGCCGCGTTGAAATATATGGGCTTGGAGGCCAACACCCCGATCGCGCAGATCGATATCGACAAGGTGTTTATCGGTTCTTGCACCAATTCGCGCATCGAGGATTTGCGCGCGGCGGCGGCGGTGATTAAAGGACGGCGTGTCGCGAAAAATATAAAATTGGCGATGGTCGTGCCAGGCTCGGGTTTGGTAAAACAGCAGGCGGAAAAAGAGGGCTTGGATAAAGTGTTTGCGGACGCCGGGTTCGAATGGCGCGAACCGGGGTGTTCGATGTGCTTGGCGATGAATGCGGATCGCCTGGAGCCGGGTGAACGGTGCGCGTCCACGTCAAATCGCAATTTCGAAGGTCGTCAAGGTACTGGCGGGCGCACCCATTTAGTCAGTCCGGCGATGGCGGCGGCGGCGGCGATTGCAGGGCATTTTGTCGATGTACGGAATTTTTAGTGGAGTAACAGATGAAACCATTTACACAACACACGGGCATCGTGGTGCCGTTGGACAGGCCGAACGTGGATACCGACGCGATCATCCCTAAACAGTTTTTAAAGTCCATCAAACGCAGCGGATTCGGTCCTAACCTTTTCGATGAATGGCGCTATTTGGATCGCGGCGAACCTGGCATGGATAATAGCAAACGCCCATTGAATGCGGATTTCGTGCTCAATCAAGCGCGTTACAAAGGTGCAAGCATCTTGCTGGCGCGCGAGAATTTCGGTTGCGGGTCGAGCCGTGAACACGCGCCCTGGGCCTTGGAAGACTTTGGGTTTCGCGCGATCATCGCGCCCAGCTATGCGGATATTTTCTACAACAATTGCTTTAAGAATGGCGTATTGCCCATTGTGTTGGATGCGGCCATTGTAGGCGAGCTGTTTGCCGAGACGGTGGCACAACCCGGCTATCGTTTGACGGTGGATTTGCAGGCGCAAAAGGTTACTACGCCGGGCGGCAAGGAATATGGTTTTGCGGTGGATGCGTTCCGTAAACATTGTTTGTTGAATGGCCTGGACGATATCGGTTTGACCTTGCAACATGTAGACGCAATACGCGCCTATGAACTAAAACGTCGTGCCGAGGCGCCGTGGTTGTTTAAGGCCTAGTTTGTTGGGCAACCAGGAGGTTGCCCTCAACAAAACAGTGTAATGATAGCTGCATGAGACATCACACGATTTGTAAGAGAGAGAATATGAAAGCATTGATGGTAGTAGCAGCTGCGTTGTTTGCGAGTGTCGAAGCTCATGCGGAAGGATATTCTGGTAGGCTGGGTATTGGCATCGGTGATGATGGAGAGGTTAAGGCGATAATTTTTGTGACAGATTACATTAGTTTGCGCTATGGTTACTACCATAGCACACGACATGTGGACGCGAATTCTGGGTCAAGCTATACGCAGAGCACTGTGATCAACAGTCTTGGGGTAAGGAATTATTTCACATCAATTCAAAATACCAGCGCCTTTGTTGACCTAGAGTACTCGCAGAACCAGACAAATTACGCTGGCCAAACAACGTTGGAGAGCTATAAATCGCAGGTTTATGGCATGTATTCTGGCATAGAGTATCGATTTAACGAGAATGTAAGCGTAGCTGGTCGGTTTGGTATCGAGTTTTACACGACTAATTTTCAATCTTACGTCGCAGATGGAAATTACTTTCCCACTACGAATCTTTCAGTGAATTATATTTTTTGAGGTTTAAGCAGGCTTAATTGGTACTGCCTGTAAAGACGAAACTACATTTTTTTTGCCATTGTTAGGCGCGTGGGCGTGCACGGTGGTGCAAACCGGAATATTCCGCATAATAGGGAACCTCCAAAAATTCGCTGAGCGGCACATCGCGTCGTTGAAAAGGGTCGAAAAATGCTCAGATATGCCAGGCCTATGAGGCAACGTGTAAACTGCGCTTTTTCACCCCTTTTCGTCTAGTGCTGCATCCCCTGATCGAATTTTAGAGGTTCCCAATAGTCATATTAAAATCAAGGTAAACCACGTTATTGCTATGCAAGGCCTTCGGTATCCATCAAAACCAGGCAATAGACTCATACACAGATTTTGCGCTATGACCCGAGATGATGCACAATAGGGGTTTGTCAGGCGTCGTCGCCGACTTTTTCCTATTTTGAGACTGATCCAAGCCATTATATATGACACATAAGATTGCAGTTTTAGCCGGGGACGGCATCGGCCCCGAGATTGTGGATCAGGCCGTCAAGGTCATAGACTGTTTGCAGCGTGAATTGGGCTGGCAGGTCGAGATGGAACAGGCCCCGGTCGGTGGGGCAGGAATAGACCACGCCGGGCACCCGTTGCCGGAGGCTACATTACGCTTGGCGAAGGCCGCCGACGCGGTGTTGTTGGGCGCGGTGGGCGGGCCGAAGTGGGAGGCCTTGGACATTGCAATCCGTCCTGAAAAAGGTTTGCTGGGGCTGCGCTCCGAGCTGCAATTGTTTGCCAACCTACGCCCCGCATTGCTCTACCCGCAGTTGGTTCACGCGTCTACATTGAAGCCCGAGGTAGTGTCGGGTTTGGACCTGATGATCGTGCGCGAGTTGACCGGCGACATCTATTTCGGCAAACCCCGCGGCATACGCACGTTGGAAAACGGTGAGCGCCAGGGGTTTAATACCATGGTCTACGCCGAGCACGAGATCGAGCGCATCGGCCGTGTGGCCTTTGAGAGCGCAATGAAGCGCGGCAAACGCGTGTGTTCGGTGGACAAGGCCAATGTGTTAGAGGCAACCGAACTGTGGCGCGAGGTCATGACACGGGTGGCCAAAGACTATCCGCAGGTGCAGTTGTCACACATGTATGTGGATAATGCCGCAATGCAATTGGTGCGTGCGCCCAAGCAGTTCGACGTGATGGTGACCGGCAATATGTTTGGTGACATCTTGTCGGATTGCGCGGCGATGCTGACCGGCTCCATCGGTATGTTGCCATCGGCATCGTTGGACAGCAAAGGTAAGGGCATGTACGAGCCCATCCACGGGTCCGCGCCGGATATCGCAGGTAAAGGTATCGCGAATCCGTTGGCGACTATTTTGTCGGTCGCGATGATGATGCGCTATACGTTTAACGACATTAAGTCCGCAGCGGTTATCGAGGCGGCGGTGCAAGAGGTGTTGGTAGAAGGATTGCGTACCGCCGATATTTACACGGCGGGCACCCACAAAGTGGGCACGGAAGAAATGGGTGATGCGGTGGTAGCGGCGATGATACGTAATATTTGGCGCGCCGAAACCGGGGGCGATGCGAGCGCTGAAAAACGTTGCATGCGTGAGGGCGGGTTGACTAACGGGATAGACTAAACGTTAGGCGAGTTTGAAACTATTAAGGGAAGCAGATATGGCGAAAGAATATGATGTAGCAGTAGTGGGTGCCACCGGTGCCGTGGGCGAGACCATGATCGCGGTGTTGGAACAA
>JAOUGF010000548.1 GCA_029857925.1 Gammaproteobacteria bacterium | reverse complement strand
AAACACACATGGATCAACACGAATTCACCAAATCTCTGCGCAAAAATATGACAGACGCCGAGCGGCTGCTGTGGCGACACCTGCGCGCAAAACGATTAGACGGCGCTAAATTCCGCCGTCAACAACCCATCGGCCCTTACATCGTAGATTTCATCCATTTTGAATCCAGGCTCATCGTTGAAATTGACGGAGGGCAACACAACGCGTCTATCTATGACGAAGTAAGAGATGAATGGTTGACGATGCAGGGATTTAAAATAGTGCGTTTTTGGAATCATGACGTGTTAGGCAATATAGAGTCAGTTTTACAAAAAATCGACGCGGAACTAAAGAAAATGCTATGTACCTAGCGTAGGTGGAAACAGCGCAATGTCGAACACTGCACAGTCGCATTTGCAGTATTTTCTGTAAATGGCAGATGGGGCTTACACATAAGAAAATTATTTTCAGCGTACTGTTTGCCGTGTTCCACGGATCGGTTGGGAATCTGCACACAAAAAAGGCCCACAAACTTGGTTGCTGTGGGCCTAAGGGGGAGAAAAAACTGCTAGTGATTGTTCAAACCTCTTCAGGTTCGTCCTTCACCATCGCCTCGATCGGACCCCATCCCATAATCGCGGTTATTGCGACGGGTATCGCGGCCAAGATAACGAAGGGTTCCCAGGTCATCGGTTCACTGCCATAGGCGATCGGTAGCACTATCATCGCGGTAGCCGTTAACACGCGCATCACGCGGCGCGGTACCGATAGGTTGGGTGCAAAATCCTTCGTCTTGATTTCCGTCTTCGCCCATAAGTCACTGGCCAGCGTGTGGATATGCAGCATCGCATACAACGGATCCCATCGAACGATAGCGGACATTACCAGCGGGATAGTCGCCAGCAAGATCACGATGTAGGCTGAAGACAGCACATCGTAGTCGGACATAGCCATGACCGCGCCAATGATCAGCGCCGCGAGACCAAAGCGCGCGTAGCGATCAATTTTTCCAACATTGGGGCCAAAATCCATAGCTTGATGCGTGGACGTAACCATATTACACCTCCATATAAGTGGATATTAAACTCGATGGCGGATAGGGAGAGGATTGAAGGGGGAGCTGCAATCTTTAGGATATCCGATCATCTTGGTAGGAATTATGGGCCTTGTCTAAGTATTAGTAAAATTGCAATAATGTATAGTATTCATAGCTCATCATAAATGGATGTCTTATGCTCCGTCATATTACCTTCCGCCAGTTGAAGGCGTTCGAGGCCGTCGCCAGCCTGGGTAGTTTCACCGCCGCCGCCGAGGCACTGCATTTGGCGCAGCCCACTTTATCGATTCAGGTTAGGAAACTGACAGACGCGGTGGGCGCGCCCCTTTTTGAACAGGTGGGGAAAAGAATTTTTGTGACGGCGGTGGGACGGGAGGTGTTAAAAACCACCCATCAGATTTTTCTGTCCATGGGACAGTTGCGCATGTCACTGGATAATTTACAAGGAATTATACAGGGGACATTGCAAATATCTGCGGTTACGACCGCCGAATATTTTGCCCCACGTATGCTCGGCGAATTTCGCGCGCGTTACCCCGGCGTGTCGGTGTCGTTGCAGATCGGCCATAGAGACCGGGTCATCGAGCGTATGCAGCAAAATCTGGATGACCTTTACATCCTCGGACATGCCCCGCTCGAGTTGGAGGTCGAGCCTATCGTCTTTATGGACAATCCGCTCATCGTGGTGGCTGCGGCCAATCACCCGTTGGCCGGTCAGCATCACATACCCTCGACGGCGCTGGCGAATGAAACGTTCATTATGCGTGAACAGGGTTCGGACACCCGTTTGGCGATAGAACGGTATTTGGCGGCGCAAAACATACAGCCGCGCATCGGTATGGAATTGGTAGGCAGCAATGAGGCGATCAAACAAGCGGTGATAGGCGGGTTGGGTATCGCGGTAATGTCGCGTTTCGCGCTCGCCTACGAAATCGCTTTGGGCCACGTCACGATACTCGATGTTGAAGGGTTTCCAATAAATCTCGATTGGCAAATCATGTACCCCAAAGGCAAACAGTTGAGCGCGGTTGCGCGCAGGTTTTGTGATTTTATGGTGGCGGAATGTCGTGAAATATTTTCCAAGGATATCAGGATACCTAAATAAATTGGTTGATAGGCACGGCGTGAAAAGTCATGTTGTCGCGTCAGCAGGGCTCTATACCTCTTTGCGTTAGCGAAAGAAATAGAAAATATTCTGCGCATTCTAATTGTCCAAGATAAATGAGTCGTCTCAATATAATAAAGTCGAACCTATACAACGTTGTCGGTACGGAAGTTGGCATGGCGCGCGCAGCAACGAATTCGAAAAAAC
>JAOUGF010000547.1 GCA_029857925.1 Gammaproteobacteria bacterium | reverse complement strand
CACCACGGACTACCTCAACGAAATTTTATGTGCGCCACGCCTTCGCGCGTGCCGACCCAGACCTCGGCGCCCACCGCGAGCACCGCATACACGTGTTGATCGGCCAAGCCTTGGGCCTTGCCCAACGTTGTCCATTGCTTACCGTCGTAGCGGCTCACGCCTTGATCCGTGCCAAACCACCAGGCGCCATCCTCCGCCTGCGTCATCGCATACACGATGTCCCCCGCGAGGCCATCCGCCGTCGTGAAGTTTTTCCATTGTGTGCCATCGAAGACACTGACGCCACCGCCCCAGGTGCCCGCCCATACCTTGCCGTCGGCGGCCGCGCGGATGCAAAACACATAATTGGGGTTGTAGGATGCACTGCCGTCCACCAACACATTCAGATTGTGACGTGAACGCGTACCTAAGCCGGTGTTAGCACTAAAAGGGAGGCTTTGCGCATTCGGCGCGCCTACCCCTTGCTGATGTGTCCAGGCCTGCCATTGCTTGCCGTCCCAGCGGTTCACGCCCCCCTCGGTGGCCAACCAAACCCGCGCTTGACCATCAATCGCGATACCGTAAACCCATTCATTGACCAACTCTTTTAGATAGTTCTGCATCTTGCCGGTGACCGGGTCGAGCACCGACACCCCCGCCCACGTCCCTATCCAGAGATGACCATCAGGGTGTTCGGCAAGACTATATACCCAATAGTCCGCCAGGCCATGCATAGGGAAATACACCTGCCATTTTTTATCGTGTAAGCGCGCAACGCCCCCGCCATTGGTGCCTAGCCAAGCGTCGCCACGTTTATCCACCAGCGCCGTAAACACATATTCGTTGGCCAAGCCGTTTTCACGCGTATAGGTGGCGCGTATATCGCCCGTAGCGCTATCCACCGCGAGCGCGCCCAACGATGTGCCTACCCATAGTGTGTGGGAATGAGCATCGTGCGCCAACGCCCGTACATAGGCCTGTGCACCCACTTGAAAGGTCTCCGCGACCTGCCAGCCGCCTGGCGCCCCACCACGCGGTGTCGCATCGCGTTCACACCCAAACAATGCCAACGCAACGCTGAAAACTACCCGTAGACTCACAACAGCGACCGTAAGTAGGCAACGACGTCCTGGATATCTTGGTCATTCAAGATCGCAGAGAACCCGGGCATAATGCCGCTTCCCTGACGTATGCTCTCACGTAGCGTTTCATCGGGTTTAGTAAACAACCGGTCGCCGTGCGTAAAATTCGGCATACCCGGCATAATCCCCTCGCCACTGCGCCCATGACAAGACGCACAATGGCGATTAAAGACCTCTTTGCCGTTAAACACATTGGCCGCCAGCGCAGGCGCCGCGATCCCCGACAATACGATGCACATCACTAAACCGCGCAACATAGCCCCCCCTAGAACATTAACCGGTATAGGCCTATTGTACGATGAAACGCCTATTTTAGTCCCAATTGCATGCGTCGTTCGCTGAACGACTCGTCCTTCAAGCCGATGTTCACCTGCACCTTCTTCACGATGAATTCCGAGTTATGGAAGGTCTGGAAATTTTGTACCGTCACCTTGTCCCACGCCCACGCGCGATCCACGCGCTGCCACTTGAGCATTTGGCGTTTTAACAACAAGCCGCGTTTATCATAATAATCGACACGCTCCTTCACGCACTCCGCCCAATCAGCGGTTTTCTTATACCACTGAATTTTTCGGCCATAAATAGAATCGGATTCCTTGGGCACGCTCGCGACCACCCAATATTGCTGCCCATTCGCGGGATCGGTGTCGATCTGGATCAATGTATGCGCATCATCTTCCACACGTCGCTCAGTGATATCCCCATAGGTCAAATCCGAACCCAAAAAGCTATCCGCCAAGTCACGCACCGACACGCGACGGATATTGCGCATGACCGGCAAATAGATCCATTGTTCGGCATTGCGATGGGCTGCGGAAGTAAACGCCCAACGCATAAAAGCGGCACCCTCGGCATCCGGAGGATAGAACGTAAACAGCAACATCTTTTCCAACAGATCATCCTCGCCCTTATAGGCCTTCCACAGGCGCAAATACACTGTGGTACGCTCATTATTGTTGCGATCCATCAGTTTAATGCTCAACTGCGATTTATTGTCTTCTCCCGCGTATTTGTAATCACACCGGCTGATAATCTCCTCGACGCGGGGCAAATCATTCGCCGAAATTGATGCAGCGGGGGCAGGCACAGTGGAGGGCGTAGGGGTAGCGGGCTTAGCGATCACTGACGGTGGAGCGGCAGGCTTGGTGACGGATTTAGCACCGCCCCCGTCTGGCACCGCTACAGGCTTAGCGGCCGGTTTTGGTGTCGTCACAGTAGGTGTTGGCGCGGCAA
>JAOUGF010000048.1 GCA_029857925.1 Gammaproteobacteria bacterium | reverse complement strand
ATACGTTACGGGTACATGCGCATTTTGATAAAATTCGGCCTCGAAGGGAAATAGCGTGAGCATTCTATCCACAGCCGAGCGTATTTTATGAATGCGATACCGCCGCCAGGCCCATACAGAGGGGCTTACATAGTGCACTGTTTTTATTCCTGCCGCCCGCAGTTTTTTCTCCAGCGCTATATTAAAATCTGGCGCGTCTATCGCTATAAAAACTTGAGGAGGATGGTCTAAAAAATGCCGTCGTAATTTACGGCGAATAGATAGCAACTCTAATAATCGGCTTGGACCTATAAGACCCATAACAGCCAACCGTTCCATAGGGAATAAACTGCGGCACCCCTGCGCTTGCATCAGCGGTCCGCCGATACCCTCAAATGTCGCGCCCGGGTATATCGCCTGCAACGCCTTTATTAATCCCGCGCCTAGCAGATCTCCAGAGGTCTCACCGGCTACAATTCCAATACGCACCATTATCGAAACACCGCAATGTTACCCTATTGCCGGGCTGGCGAATTAACGCACGATTCCGCGCGTCGCCTTGCTTAGAAACTCCAGAAAAAGCGCAATTTCGGCGTTCGCCTGCACCATTTCTCGCAACTGTTTTTGCGCCTGTTCGATGGTGTTCCCTTCGCGATAAATCACTTTGTATGCACGACGGATCTGTTGTAGCGCCTGCGCGCTGAATCCGCGACGCTTTAATCCTTCGCTATTGATACCATGCGCTGCGGCCGGGCTTCCCGAAACCATCACATACGGCGGTACATCCTTACTGATCACACTGCCCATGCCGGTAAAACAATGTGCGCCTAACGCGCAAAACTGATGCACCAGCGTGAAGCCGCCCAAAATCGCGAAATCGTCAACATGCACATGCCCGGCTAGCGAGCTTGCATTTGCGAAAATGCAGTTATTTCCAACTTGGCAATCATGTGCCATGTGCACATAGGCCATGATCCAATTGTCGTTACCGATACGGGTGGTACCGGCGTCTTGTAACGTACCGCGATTAATCGTGCAAAATTCTCGTATCGTGTTGCGATCGCCGATTTCCAACCGCGTAGGTTCATTATTGTATTTTTTATCCTGCGGTGCTGCGCCCAGCGAAACGAATTGAAAAATTTTATTTTGTTTCCCTATACGCGTCGGCCCTTGCACGATGGCATGCGGCCCGATAACGGTGTCGTCACCAATCTCTACCTCGGGGCCAATAATCGAAAAAGGCCCAATACTGACATTGTTTCCGATACGTGCACTGGGATCTACAATCGCTCGCGCATCTATCACGGTTTCGCAGCCCTTTCGGCACACATCAATTCCGCTTCGGCAATCACGACATCATCCACCTTAACCGTGGTGTTAAACTTCCACACGCCACGCATTGCTTTAATGAAATCAATCTCCAACACCATTTGATCACCGGGTTCAACCGGCCGTTTAAATCGCGCGCTGTCTACCCCTACCAGGTAGAAAATTTTTCCATCCGGCGCCGCGCCTTGAGATGCAAACGCCAACAGTCCACAAGCTTGAGCCAATGCTTCTATAATTAACACGCCCGGAAATACCGGTCTACCCGGGAAATGACCCTGAAAAAAAGGTTCATTCACAGTCACGTTCTTAATCGCAACCAAGCGCTGATGCGGCACAAATTCAATCACTCGATCTACCAATAAAAATGGATAGCGGTGAGGCAATAAGCTTTGAATCTTTAAGATATCCATTTTATCCAAGATGAGGCCCTTTCTGTTCAATATTGAGCTGTTGTTCCAAACGTTTGACACGTTCCATTAGCTTTTCCAACTGGCGAACTCTAATTACGCTGTGATGCCATTCATCATTTCGCTGTGCGGGCATGCCCGAAGAATATACGCCGGGTTCGCGAATCGATTTTGTGACCATCGCAAAACCCGTGATATGCACGTCATTAGCGATGTCAATGTGGCCTGCCAACGCGGCAGCGCCTCCTATTGTACATCGTTCACCAATCGTAGTGCTCCCCGCCATCGCAACATGTGCGGCGATTGCAGTATTCGCACCTATACGCACATTGTGGGCGATATGGATAAGATTATCCAACTTAACACCGTTTTCTATGACGGTATCGGACAATGCCCCTCTATCTACCGTGGTATTGGCCCCTATCTCAACATCATCACCGACAACAACCCCCCCTAGTTGAGGTACTTTATACCATACGCCGCTTTCCTGCGCATTTCCAAAGCCGTCGGACCCCAAAACCGCGCCGGGATGTATGGTGCAGCGCTTGCCTAGTATGACGTTTTTCTGTAAGGTCACATTAGCAATCAACCGGCTCCCCGCCCCGATCTTGCATCCGTCGCCTATGACACACCCGGGACCCACAACAACGTTTTCCCCAAGCTCCGCCGATGCAGCAATAAAAACGAACGCCCCTACCGAAGCAGAAGCGTGTATAGTGGCACCAACCTCAACACTCGCTTGCTCATGCACACCAGGGACGGTCAACGGTACAGGATATAAAATTTCCGCCACGCGTGCATAAATTAAATAGGGATTTGTAACCACCAACGCGGAAACCGGGCAGTACTCAGCCGCATCTTCTGTCAAGATGACCGCAGATGCGCGGGTATTGGCGAGATGCTTCTTATATTTATCGCCTTTTAAAAATGCGATATCACCAGCTTCCGCCTCTTGTAAATTGGCGACACGCTTAATAAGCACGTCCCCACTACCGCGTATATTCCCACCGACTCGGCGACACAATTCATGCAACGCATAGCTTGTCGTAGAGGACTGCATCACTATTCCTTTACTTTCCCTTCGTCGCCTTCGGCTTGGCGGTTTCCTTTTTTAGTTGTTCCAACACCAATTCGGTGATATCCAAGGTTTCTGCAGCAAATACCACACCGTCTGCCAAGACGAGATCAAACTTTTTTTCCGCTGCCAGGCTGCGCACCGTTTCTACCACTGAGCGCTGAATATTTTCCAACGCTGCGCTGCGTTCAAAATTCAAATCATCACCAAACTCTTCCTGCATGCGCTTTAGTTCCCGCTTCTGTGCAACAAGATCCCGTTCTAAACGTCCACGTTCCGCTTCGTTCATAATCGCGGAATCGCGTGTCAATTTCTCATCCAATTCTTTCAACTTCTTCTGCGCATCGCCAACTTCACGCTGTTTGGGTCCAAATTTCTTCTCAAGTGCCATCCGCGCCGCTTGTGCCTGCGGCGCCTCTTCGAACAACCGCGGAAAATTGACTACCCCGATCTTAAGCTCTGCATGCACAGGCCCGGACAACAAACCTATGCATATCACCGCCAACCAATACTGTATTTTCAATTTCATAACTTATCCTCTCAATTAAAACGGGGCACCAATGGAGAACTGGAACAACTGAGGCTCATCACCGGAATATATACGCAACGGCCACGCCCAACTAAATCGCAATGCACCAATTGGGGTAATCCAAACCGCCGCCACTCCATACGCCGCACGCAGTGCGCCAAGACTAGGCCGTTCACCTGCCCCGAAAACATTGCCCACATCGACAAAGGCGCTCATTCTAAACTGCTTGCTTGCCTCGCTAAAGGGCAATGGGAATAAAATTTCGCCGGTACCTATAGTCTTCAATCTGCCGCCCAGTGGCTTGCCAGTAGTTTTGTCTTTAGGCCCTAAACTATTTATCACAAAACCCCTTACACCCTGATCACCACCCGCGTAGTAATTTTCATAAAACGGCAATTCAGTTGTATTTCCGTAACCTCCGCCATAGGCGATATTTCCATCCAGATGAAATATCCAATCCGCGATCAGTTTCATATAGTGCTGTTGCCTATATGTTGCTTTATAAAAGGTGAGGCTTGCAAGCGGAAGCGCCACTTCGCCGGAAACACTAAAATAGTTGCCGCTGTCAGGGAAAAGCGCGCGATTTCGTGTATCGTGCACCCAACTGCTACTCGCGCTAAGCGTTGTGACATGGTCTGTATATTTTTTTACAAACGCATGATACGTCTCAGGCGCCGTGGACTCCAACGACAGCTGGGTGTCATCATAAGTGATTTCCACCCGAGCGGTATTGTATTCGCTCATAGGAATACCGTAGCTCAAACTGCCTCCATACACATTGGCGGTATAAGGCGCGACATTACCTGAACCCGCCGTAGTTTTACGATAATACACCCTCATACTACGACTGACACCGTCCAAGGTGTAATAGGGATCTGTTGTAGAGAAACTATATATTCGGTTAACCGAGGTGTTATTGACTTCGGCACTGACCTCTTTACCAGTACCTAAAAAATTATTCTGGTGAACACTTGCAGCAGTTACCAACCCCTGTCCTTGTTGGTAACCAATTTGAGCGTTCACGCTTCCAGAGGCGCGTTCTACGACGGTGAAATTCACATCCACTTGATCGCTAGCGCCTGCTACCTGGGGAGTCTCCAAATTTATGTCATCAAAAAAACCCGTACGTTGTAAACGAACACGTGAACGATTTAGCTTGGTAGTGGATATCCACCCCCCTTCTAATTGCCGCATTTCCCTACGCAACACCTCGTCATGAGTCTTAACGTTTCCAACAAAATTAATTCGTCGCACATAGATACGTTTACCTGGGTCCACGTAAAAAGTCAGCGCGACCGTTTCTTTTTCCTTGTCTACGTCCGGTGCTGCGTTTACATTTGCAAAGGCATAGCCTTCCACTCCCAGACGTTCGCTTATGCGAGTACTGCTCTCAGTAATTTGCTTTCTTGAAAACGTATCTCCTTCACGCAATGATACCAACGTTTTCAGCTCGGCTTCCGGCACTTTCAAATCACCCGCAATAACCACTTTGCTGACTTTATACTTAGTGCCTTCCGATATATTCACAGTCAAAAATACTTCAGTCTTATCTGGCGAGATAGACACCTGCGTGGAATCTAAACTAAAATTGATGTAGCCCCTGTCCATATAATAGGAGCGCAATGATTCCAAATCGCCCTGTAATTTCTGTTTGGAATATTTACTGCTACCTGAAATCGACGCCCACGCGGTATTCTCCGACAGCTCCCATTGATTCAACAAAGTATTCTTGGAGAAGGTATTATTTCCGATAATTTCAATTCGTTTGATACGCGCGACTTCGCCTTCGTTTATATCAATATTAATCGCGACTCGATTCAAATCTTGCTGCGTCACCGTCGATACGATTTGAACTCCATATTTAGCCGCATTGAAATATTGCCTTTGCAATTCCTGCTCAACTTTTTCCAGCAATGATCGGTTAAATATACGTCCTTCAGCCAAGCCGGTTTGTTTAAGCGCAGTATTTAGTTGTTCGGTTGTAATTTCTTTATTGCCGTTAATTTTCACCTCAGAAATTGAAGGACGCTCTACTAGCTCTATCAGCAGAATATCCTTATCTATTCGCTTCATTCTCACATCGGAGAAAAAGCCTGTTTTAAAAAGAACATGGATTGCGTCAGCGATCCGTGTCTTATCTAATTTATCACCCTGTTTTACCGGAAGATAATTCAATACCGTCGCTTCCGTAATGCGCTGAGCGCCTTCTATTTGAATAGTTTTTACTTCAAAGGCATCAAACGCAAACGACCTGCCCGCTAAAATCACAGAGAATGCAATACCAAAAGCAATTCGTCGAAATATCATCATCTATCAACCAAAAACACGCGCTAAATCATTATAAAACGCTAAAATCATCAACCCGACCAGCAATATAATGCCGATTTTCTGGCCCAACAATAAGATATTCTCAGAAACCGGGCTCCCTTTGATCACCTCAACACCGTAAAAAAGTAGATGCCCACCGTCTAATACCGGCACTGGCAGCAAATTCAACACACCCAAACTTATACTGATGATGGCCAAAAATGCAAAGAACTGTAAAATCCCAATTTGCGCGGATTGTCCGGCATACTGGGCGATACTAATCGGACCACTCAGATTTTCTATTGACGCCTCACCGACAACCATTTTTCCGAGCATCCGCAATGTCAACAAAGAAGAATCCCATGTCTTCTTGATTCCTTGCCAAAACGCGGCGAAAACCCCGTATTTCTGCGTCGCCTTCAAATATTCCGGAATCTCCTCCAAGGGTCGCGGTGCAGCGCCTATCCGGCCAATTGTAGTGTTATTGAGTTGTACTGCTGCGGGCGTCAATTTGACAATTTGCTCAACGCCCTTCCGCCTGACTACTACCTCAACCTCTTTTCCTGCGTGCGCACGGATGTATTCCGCCCAAGCGATCCAGTCCGATACGGCACGTCCGTCCATAGTAACGATTTCATCGTCTACTAACAAACCTGCGTGCTCTGCGACACCGCCTTGCTCCACCCGACCAATTATTGCAGGTAAGGCGGGTTGCTGCATGGTGATACCGATATCATTCAACAAACCATTCTCAATCATTTTCATGTCCGCGCTGGACAGATCCAACGTTAAGGTGCGCTTCTCGCCGTTTCTCACTACCGTGATATCTGAAACCGCCTTATTCATCGCGATTTCTACCAGCGCCAAACGCACAGACTCCAATGTCGGTGTCGTGTTATCCCCTACCGCAATAATTTCATCGCCATGCATCAACTTAGCGGCATCCGCAAGTGAGGTCGGCTTCACCGTGTCTACAATGGATTTTATACCGGGCATTCCTACCATGAAGATTGCCCAATAAACGATAATCGCAAATAAAAAATTGGCGATCGGCCCTGCACTCACGATCGCGATACGAGGCCAAACCTTTTGACGATTAAACGCGCGATGCATTTCTTCTTTGGCTACAGCACCTTCACGTTCATCCAGCATTTTCACATAACCGCCTAACGGCAGCATGCCAACTACATATTCTGTTTTGTCCGCACCATGCGTTTTTGACCAGATTGGCTTACCAAAGCCGATGGCAAATCTCAATACTTTTACACCCATGCGGCGCGCCATCCAAAAATGACCGTACTCATGTACTGCAATCAGCACGCTGAGCGCCACTACAAACGAAATTACTGCATAGCCAATTGCCATCATCTTAATTCATCAACCTTGCAACATGTTGCTGTGCGTCGGAGCGGGCCCACTCATCAGCCTTAAATATAGCTTCAAGACTGTCGGAGGGAGAGGAAGGCATCCTCGCCAAACGTTCCTCAATGACGCTTGGAATATCAGTAAAGCCAATTTGTTCCATCAAGAATGCTTGTACCGCAATTTCATTTGCCGCATTGAGCACCGCCGTCGCAATACCGCCCGCGCGCATCGCATCCATTGCCAAACGCAAACAAGGATAACGATTAAAATCCGCACGTTCAAAATCCAATTTCGCAACCGCAAACAAGTCTAAGCTCCCAACACCGGAAACAATGCGTTCCGGCCACGCTAATGCATGTGCAATTGGAGTACGCATGTCGGGATTGCCCAACTGCGCCAGCACCGAACCGTCAATATATTCCACCATTGAATGAATAATGCTTTGCGGATGTACCACAACTTCGATCTGGTCCGGCGTGCAATTAAATAGCCAGCACGCCTCGATAACCTCCAGGCCTTTGTTCATCATACTCGCAGAATCCACGGAAATTTTTCGCCCCATAGACCAATTCGGATGCGCCACCGCTTGCGCGGGTGACATAAAACGAAGTTCTTCCAAAGGCGTTTTACGAAACGGACCGCCCGATGCCGTCAATAATATTTTTTTAACACCGAGACTACGCCAGTTAATAGCCTGTTCATGAACGGGCGGCATGCACTGAAAAATGGCGTTATGTTCGCTGTCTATGGGCAACAACTTTGCGCCATGTCGCTGTGCGATATCCATAAAAATCTGACCCGACATGACCAAGGCTTCTTTGTTTGCCAGCAAAATGGTCTTACCTGCACGCGCTGCGGCTAGCGCGGGACGTAACCCAGCCGCACCAACGATTGCCGCCATCACATGGGAGATCTGCGGCAGCCCTGAGATCAATTCCAACCCCTCCACACCCGTTACGATGCGAATAGTATGCAATCCGTGGCGCTGCAGTTCTATGTCCAAACTTTCCGCAGATCGCTCATCCGCAACCGAGACATAACTGGGCTGAAATTCGATACACTGTTCTAATAGACGATCAAGGCGCGAATTCCCGCTCAATGCCACAACGCGAAACCGATCCTGGTGCCTGCGCAACACATCCAATGTGCTCATGCCAATGGATCCCGTCGCCCCTAACACCGTTATCCCCTGTGTCATAGGCCGACGACCCATGCAAGCCCTAATGCGAATGTCGGTGCTGCGGATGTCAAGCTATCAATTCTATCCATTACGCCGCCATGGCCAGGCAAGATCTGCCCGCTATCTTTGATGCCGACACGACGCTTAGCTAAGCTTTCATATAAATCGCCGACAATTGAAATCGCAACTGTCACCAGACATACCACAATAAACAATACGAATTGTTTTCCTTGCAAATGCCACAATTCTATACCACCGACGATCGATATCACCAACGTCAGCGTCAGAGCACCGATCACGCCTTCCCAAGATTTCCCCGGACTTACTTTGGGCGCCAGTTTATGTTTACCAAATGCACGCCCGACAAAATAAGCGCCGCTATCCGCACCCCAAATTAAGAGCATCAAAAACAACACCGACGCAGCTCCTTGAGCTGAGCCATGCAAATGCACCAATGCAAACCACGCAGGCATCAATAAAATGAGCCCAACTGCCAATCTCGAAGGACTGCGCAGAGGATTCAACAAACCGTCATAGTGTACTACGATCCATATCGCATACAGCCACCAGATCACCGCAATGGCGAGCATTACCTGCCAAAGCAATAATTCTGAAGTTATACCCATTGCAACCAACATTAAACCGATAAGAATAGCGAAACCAACGCGAACAGCGACCTCTGCGTATCCCGCTAGACGCGCCCATTCCCAAGCACCTATCGCTACAAAGACGCCAAGCAGACCACCAAACCATAATGTCGGTAACGCGAAAATGCCCCAAATAACCAAGGGCGCTAAAACGAGAGCGGTTAGTATGCGTTGCTTAAGCATAACCAGTCTGCTTTATCTGCTGCCCAGTAAGTCCGAACCTGCGTTGTCGGCCTTTAAACCACTCGATGGCCTGAGCAAACTCTTGCTTGCTGAAATCTGGCCAAAATACCTCTGTGAAATACAATTCCGTATACGCCAATTGCCAAAGCAAAAAATTACTTATTCGCTGTTCGCCGCTGGTGCGGATAAATAAATCAGGCTCAGGAAATTCACTCAAGCTCATATACTTGCCGACAAGCGCCTCGTCTACTTGTTCCGCAGTATATTTTCCCGCCAACACGTCCTCCGATACGCGACGCGCCGCCTGCGCGATATCCCAACGGCCGCCGTAATTTAATGCGATCACCAGATTCAACCCAGTATTTTCTGCGGTCGCGGCCTCCGCCTCAACCAAGCTTTTATTCATTTTCGGGCCGAACGCCTCCCTTACGCCGATAAAACTCAAGCGTACATTATTTTTTACAAGCTTCTTTATTTCTTGACGAAGGGCGGTGAGCAGCAATTCCATTAACAGCCCGACCTCTGATTCGGGGCGACGCCAGTTTTCACTGCTAAATGCAAAAAGCGTCAGGACTTTGACGTTGAATTCGCCCGCCGCCTCAACGATTTTGCGTACGGTTTCTACACCGCTTTTATGCCCGGCCACACGCGGCAGCCCCCTGCGCTCTGCCCAGCGGCCATTGCCGTCCATAATAATCGCAACGTGTTGCGGCACATCAGTGCCGTTCTTATTTTCCTGCGCAAGATCTCTATTCATTCGAA
>JAOUGF010000047.1 GCA_029857925.1 Gammaproteobacteria bacterium | reverse complement strand
CCTCGCGCACTTTTTGCACGATCACCTGTTTGGCGGTTTGCGCGGCAATGCGGCCAAACGCGACGGAGGCAATCTCTTCCTCTATATATTCGCCAACCAGTGCCTTGGGATTTTTTGCCTGCGCATCGGCAAGCAATATCTGCACTTCGGGGTCTTCTAATTCGGCTTCTTCCGCCACAATCAGCCAACGACGATAGGCTTGGTAGTCACCTGTTTGACGGTTAATGGCGACGCGCACGTCCATGTCGCCGCCATGCAGTTTTTTCGTCGCGGTAGCCAACGCCACCTCGATTGCCTCGAAGATGACATCTTTGTCGACGCCTTTTTCATTCGACACTGCCTCTGCGACAAGCAATATTTCTTTACTCATCGTTACTGCCTCCACCTATCGCTTTAAATTCCGGAATCAAGTTCGCTTTATCAATCAACTCCATCGCCAATCGATAATCCTTGCCTTCAACGTTCAACGTGACTTCATCCGCCGCCACTGCGACAATCACGCCTTTAAATTTACGCCGCGCGTCTATCGGTAACTTGGTGCGCACCTGCGCCATTTGGCCGATAAAACGTTGGAAATGCGCCACCGTAAACAACGGCCTATCCATGCCCGGTGAAGAAACTTCTAGGGAATATTCCCCACGTATGGGATCTTCCACGTCCAACACACCGCTGACTTGATGGCTGACCGTCTCGCAATCTTCTAAACTAATACCATTGGGGCTATCAATATATATCCGCAATACCGAACGACGGCCTTGCGCCAGATATTCAATACCCACTAACTCATATCCCAATCCAGCCACCACGGGCTCGATCAGTGCCTGTAATACGGCGGTTTGACTTGACATTTAACACCCGCTAAAACGAAAAGTGGGCCAAAGCCCACCCTCCTTACTCAGCTACCCAGGTTCAACCAAGGCATGCCGAGACTCATGCGCCGCCCCATGCCGCCAATGCAACACAGGTACGATTCAAATTTTTTGCCTAGATGGCCATCGCGCATCGCCCAATAAAAAAACCCCGAAAACGGGGCTTCTGTCCACAAAGACTTTGTGCCTTCTTACACTTGCGGCGTAAGTGTAGGCTTTTTGTACACAAAAATCAAGTGCCCTTATGGAGAAATATACTAAAATCACGCCACGCCCGCAACGACCCTCTATTTTTTATTTTTTAACCATTTCAATAATATACCGCCCCGTAGGCAGATCAAGTCGCAGTTAACACCGGGCAGACAGAACCACAAGCGCGTATAATAACGCCTCTTTTATTTGGTTTTGCCGCGATGATGCCCGCTATAGTACTGGCCACCCTCAATGCCCGATATATCCATGCTTCGTTAGGGCTACGCTACTTGTATGCGAATATGGGTTCTCTGCGTGAACACACCACACTCATGGAATTTACGATAGACCAGCGCCCGATAGATATTGCCGAGACCCTGCTGCGGCATCAACCACGCGTGATCGGACTGGGCGTATATATTTGGAACGTCGAACAAACCGCCATGTTAGTGGCGCTGCTAAAACAAATTGCACCGCAAGTCAGTATTGTGCTCGGCGGCCCAGAGGTCAGTTATGAGCATCACAACCGCGAGATTATCGAGCATGCGGATTATATAATCTGTGGTGCGGGAGATGTTGCATTCGGTGAACTTTGCGCTGCAATCATCCAAGGCACCCCGCCCAGCGCTAAAATTCTGGCCCCTGCTTTACCTGACCTTTCCGAGCTAACGCTGCCTTACGCCTTTTATACCGATGAAGACCTGAGGCATCGACTCACCTATATAGAAGCGTCACGCGGCTGTCCCTTTAAATGTGAATTTTGCCTATCCGCACTCGACAAGACCGCCTGGCCCTTTGACATCACACGTTTTCTAAATGAAATGGAAAACTTATATCAACGCGGCGCCCGACATTTCAAGTTTGTGGATCGCACATTCAACCTCAACGTCAAGACCAGCATACGCATCATGGAATTTTTTTTGGCGCGCATGGACAAAGAAATATTCGTGCATTTTGAATTGGTGCCGGACCACCTGCCTGATTCTATCAAGGAAACTATCGCACGCTTTCCCGTCGGCCAATTGCAATTTGAAATCGGCATACAAACTTTTAATCGCGATGTGCAAACGTTGATCAGCCGGAGACAGGATGACGAAAAAAGCGCCGCAAATCTGCAGTGGCTGCGTGAAAACACCCAAGCACACATACATGCTGACTTGATCTTTGGTCTGCCCGGCGAAGACTTGGAAAGCTTTGGTCGCGGATTCGACCGTTTGGTGCAATTGAACCCGCATGAAATTCAGGTGGGCATTCTAAAGCGCCTGCGCGGCACTCCCATTATACGCCATACGCAGGCATACGCGATGCGCTACAATCCCCACCCGCCCTACAACGTCCTTGCAACAGATTGTGTTGATTTCGAAACAATGCAGCGTATGTCACGCTTCGCGCGCTATTGGGATATGATCGCAAATTCCGGCCGTTTCAATTTCACCCGCCCGTATATTCTCGGCGACCGCCCCTTTGACAATTTTCTGTTGCTTGCGGACACTATTTGGGCCCAAACTGGACAAACGCATCGCATTGCAATGGAGCGACTCTTTGAAATTCTATCGCGCATACTGCCTCAACTACACCCAGGCAGCGCCGACGCTATACACCAAACACTCATAGCAGATTTTCGCGCGACCGGCGCGTTACACACGCCAAAATCGTTAAAGAACCCACCAACGCCAGCCATTGAACGCACCACCACGCGCCAGCGCCAGTCACGCCATCACCGCGCGCCTTAGGTCCCTATGCTCGACCGACATTGGAATCGGTTGGGGCATGGAAATATTCGCTGTCTTCCGCTAGCAATTTGGTCAATTTTTGCAGTTCTGCCAAGCGCAACTGCGCCGTACTCATAGGCGCGCAATCCTCACACCTCGGATCGCCGCAAGGCTGGCGGGAATATAGCCAATATTGTATAGCACCCGCCAATATACCGTCCGCGATTTCCCATACATCCGCGTCGGCGTGATCTTTCGCCAAATCATTACCCAATTCCACCGCCTTTTCTGCGGCCTGATCAAAATACTGCAATGAATCTTCCCGCATATCGTCACCCCTTTGCCCATCATAACCCTGCAGTAACACTCAGGAAAACTTTGAAAATCCACTGAAGCGGTGCAGGCTGCATTGAAAAGTGGCTCTTATTGTGGGGCCGCGTAGCGCTAAACTGCGTGTAAACTGCGCTTTTCGCCCCTTTCCACCTAGCGCTGCATCCCCTGATCGAATTTTTAGAGGTTCCCTATACTTATTTCGATGCCGGGGAGCATGACAACTCCTACCAAACAAGCGTTATCCATCACACCTCAAGTATGCCAATTTTTTTTAACGCCCCTTGGTAAGTGGGGTCTAATTCTTTTGCATCAGAAATACTCATCTTCAGGTTGCGCAGGTGCCCATTTTTTAGACCGTATATCCATCCGTGTATACTTAAAGGTTGACCGCGCAACCACGCGTCCTGCACCACGGTGGTTTCGCATACGTTTACCACCTGCTCAATAACATTCAGCTCGCACAATCGATCTATACTCTGCTCATCATTGGTAAAGTGCCGCATCGCAACACGATGTTTTTGGTGCACGTCGTAGACATGCCGCAACCAATTGTCCGCAAGGCCGATGCGATCATTACGTAACGCGGCTTTTATGCCGCTGCAACCGTAATGACCGCATACAATAATATGTTTAACTTTTAACACATCAATTGCGAACTGGATCACGGACAGACAATTAAGATCGGAATGCACGACCACGTTAGCGATATTGCGATGCACAAACAACTCGCCCGGTAACAAGCCGACGATATCGTTTGCCGGCACCCGGCTGTCGGAGCATCCGATCCACAAATATTCCGGGGCCTGCTGCTGAGAAAGCTTCATGAAGAATTCGGGGTCGCGTTGGCGCATATTAGCCGCCCACGTCTTATTGTTATCAAACAGATCCTGCAAATGTTCCATCTAACAACTGCCCCAGGCGATATTACCAAGGCCGATTGTAGCTTAAATCAACAATCATGTTAATAGTTTGGCTAGAAATATCGAGTGCTGTTATCATAACGCCATGCCCCTTGCACCAGAACCCAGCTATGCGCGCCAACCCGTTAGATATTGCAAAACAGTTTAACCTCACCGGGGACATTCAAGGGGTTTCCCCACTGGGACAGGGACTTATCAACGATACTTTTCTTGTTTCTACGTCCCCAGACCCTCGAACGAGCGTCGTGCTACAGCGCATCAATGCCAACGTGTTTCCGAACCCCTTGGCCATCATCCAAAATATTCAGACGCTGAATAAGCATCTCACACAGCGACGCAATGCCCACGTCAAACCAGTAACGCTTTGCTTTCCCACGCTGTACCAAACGATGTCCGGTGCGCATTTTGCGCTGGACGCCAATGGCGACTACTGGCGTGCCATCTCCTACATCCCTGACACCTATAACATCGAAGCCCTCTCCGATATAACGCAAGCACACGCCATAGGCGCAGCACTCGCGGAGTTTCATACGATGTTACAGGATATTGAAATTTCCTCGTTACATACTACGTTACCGGGATTCCATATCGCGCCCTCGTATCTCGCGCAATACGATCAACTGCTGGCACTAAACAAAAATCTACCTCCGCTCAATGAGTGGATGGATTGCGCAGATGCCGTACAACGCGGCAGGCATCACTGTGACGTCCTCGAACGCGCCAAACAATCCGGCGAACTACGCTTGCGCCCCATCCATGGGGACCCTAAACTGGACAATTTCTTGTTTGACCGGAAATCGCAAAAGGTAATCAGTTTAATCGACTTGGACACGCTCCAGCCCGGTCTCATTCACTACGATATCGGTGATTGTATTCGTTCCAGTTGCAATTCTATCAGCGAATCATCTCAACACATTGAAGACGTCCAGTTCAATATAGACTTATGCCGAAGTCTCCTGCAGGGCTATTACGATGCCGCGAGTGCAATGATAGAAATTCCGGATATAAAATACTTTTACGATGCGATACGGCTTATCCCCTGGGAATTGGGGCTACGCTTCCTAGCGGACCACTTGGCGGGAGACTTATACTTTAAAGTAAAGCAACGCGGCGCTAACTTGCACCGCGCACGTGTTCAATTCAAACTGGTGGAGGAAATCGAACGGCAGCGCGCGGATATACTCGACGTCACCGATCAACTTTGCCTTTTAAAGAAAGGTAGCATCGCCCGGGCGTAACCCCCCTTGACCTGTTCCCAGCAAGGCATGTTGTTCATGCGTCACACTATGTGACTTTATGCTCCGTATTAACGCCGCTAGATCAACCTTACCGCCATTGGTTTCTGGCGGCAATTCCGGCACCGAGGCTATAAAGTCCTGCATCGAGCGGGTGACCGAGTCCAGCGTCTGGCACACTTGATCCTGAAACTGCAGCCCTTCAATTATCACATCAATATTTTTATGCATTTTGGTAATTGCATCTTTGTCGAAACCGGTGACATTCGGCGAAGCACGGCCCTGGCCTTTTTGCAACGATGCAATAGTGCGCCCCTGCAGCTCTATTGTAGTTAACAAGGTATTAATCAAATCTGGAATGACCTTGGCAATTGTTTGAATTTCAGATTGCACGTCTTTCCCGAATTCCAGAATTTCAAACGATGTAACCACCGTTTTCATCGCAATGGAAGTGAATCGCGGCGCGACCCCTTCTTCTATCGCGGCTTGATACAAATCCGCGCCATGCGCACAGACTTTGTCGCCATAAAACAGTATATCGTCAGTATTTCTTAAAATTTTCGCCATTGACGTCGGCAACTCATCCATTACCTTTTTCATGTCGACATCCAAATAATTTTCGACATGTGAGACCGCATGAGCACGCGCCTCCAATATGTCCTTTCTTGAGTTTTCGCCAATACTATCGATATCTCCCTTTAGCGCCAAGAATACCTTGGTAAGTCGAATTATTTCTTCTTCTGTTTTTCGTTTTGCAAGTTCAATCTGGCCTGACAACATCGGCAGCACCGTGCGACAAGCATCATCCAAAAGGGCGGATTCCAGATTTGTAGCGGCATTGTCATGAGGGCGCTCAGTCATGTTTTTTCACTCCTAGATAAAAATTGATCTATTATATTTTCGACATACGCATACAACTCATTTTACGTCCGTTTACAACTTTTTGATAACCTGTTACCCTTCCATTTGTGACCCTGTTCTCAACAAACGCTTGCAGCAATACCGCCGATTTGGAAAATATTGCAAACTTGGTCACGTTTTTGCCGCGTTTTTTTTCAACTGACAAACCCCTGCCAATAGCAAAATAGAGCGTGTATAATACTGATTCTCTGTCATTTATTCACGGCAATTTTGTCAAATTTTATGCTCCGGAGATTTCTATGGACGGCACACAAGAACACCTCGGTGTACATTTCAAGAACGCTGATGACATTCACGCAATGCGCTTAGCAGGTCAAGCCGCCGCTCAAGTGCTCATTATGATTGAACCTCACGTACGCGCGGGTGTGTCCACAGCAGAGCTAGACCGTATCTGCCGCGAATTCATCATAGGCACATTGGGTTGCCAATCCGCCACTATCGGCTACACCGCAGGCGGCACGAAACGACCTTTTACCGGAGCCATTTGCACTTCCGTCAACCATGTAGTCTGCCATGGCGTTCCAGGCGATAAAATTTTAAAAGCAGGGGATATTCTAAATATCGATGTCACTGTCATAAAAAACGGGTTTCATGGCGACACCAGCCGCATGTATTTCGTCGGTGAACCCAGTGTAATGGCGCGCCGTTTGGTGGAATGTAGTTACCAAGCCATGCTAAAAGGGATCGCCTGCGTCCGTCCGGGCGCGCACCTAGGCGATATCGGCCACGCTATACAATCCTATGTTGAGTCACAGCGTTTTTCAGTGGTACGCGAATATTGCGGTCACGGCATAGGACAAGGTTTTCATGAAGCCCCTCAAGTGTTGCACTATGGGCAGCAAAACAGTGGCATGACGCTATTACCTGGCATGTGCTTTACGATAGAACCCATGGTAAACGCGGGTAAACCCGCCACGCGCGAACTTCCCGATGGGTGGACGGTAGTAACCAAGGATCATTCATTGTCCGCGCAATGGGAACATACGCTTTTAGTCACCCCGGAGGGCGTAGAGGTGTTGACACTCCGCAACGGGCAGATCTAAGCATTTAGTAAGTTATATCACGCTCACGTGTATTGCTTAATGATACAAAACCCCTATTGCACTTATTGGTAAACTGGTTTACTATCGCATCTTTCTACCCAACGATGAGGCGAATAGCATGTGGACGCGTTCTTATAGCAAACAAGTGCAGGGACTCAGCATCGCGCAGGTGTGGAAGGTATGGAGTGACGTCAACCAATGGCACACCTGGCAAACTGATATAGAATATGCCAAGATGGCAGGCGAAATCAGGGTCGGTAATTCTTTTTTACTAAAACCCAAGGGCGGCCCTAAGGTAAACATCGAAATCATACGGGTAGATCACCACCAGAACTTTACTGACCTAACTCGATTCCCTTTTGCAAAGATGTATGGGGCACACGAATTAATCGAACATGGCGACGCCCTGGAGATAAAAACGACCATGACCGTTACCGGCCCCTTGGCATTTATTTGGAAAACACTCGTTGCAACCGATATTGTAAAAGGGCTGCCTGAACAAACTGACAATTTAATCGCAAAGGTACGCAATGACAAAGGCATCGCCTTTTAGACATGCAGATGCGGATGAAAGCGCGGGTTTTTTGCTGTGGAAAATCACCGCGCTTTGGCAACAGAAATTGGCGCAGGCGCTGGATATGTTTGGCATAACGCAAACTCAATATGCCTTATTGGCTTCGTTGCGGTGGTTTGAGGAAAAGGGCCTTCCTACCCATCAATCCTCGCTGGCGGCGCATACCAAAATTGATAAAATGACGGTCTCTAAGTCTATTCGCAAACTGGAGGCATCCGGCCTTATTAAACGCGCCCCTTCCTCGATCGACAATCGTTCAACAGATGTAAAATTCACCCTCGCCGGAAAAAAACTCATAGAACGAGCGATTTCCGCCATAGAGGACATCGATGATATTTTTTTTTCACACCTTGGCGATTCGCGACTCAGTGAATATAAAATACTCACAAAATTACTGATTTCATCTAATGATGCATGACAGAGATGACATTAAACATGGGCTTTAGACACCTTTCAACGCAAATATTTCTACTATTATTATTCATCATTCTACCGGGTATCACCCACGCTGCCATCGTTCAACATAAACTGCGGGTATCATTACAACCTTCACGACACACTATACAGGTGGAGGATGTCATAACCTTTGATGCGCGTGCAGAGATTACCATCGCACTGCATAAAGGTTTAAAACCAAAACTTCAGACACCTGGAAAAATAACGTTGGTCAACAGTTTGCAACAAGCCGTGCCCATAGAGATATTTAAAATTAATCTCCCTCAGGTGCAAACATCGTTGCAACTTGCCTATGGCGGTGAGATACATCATCCTTTGGAAGTTGCGCCGCTAGACAAATTACAAGGGGAAATGCAATCTGCTGGCATCATCAGCGATGACGGGGTGTTTTTAGCCGCATCCAGCGCTTGGTTTCCGCGTGTGATAGATACCGACCAGCGCGTCAACTTCGCGCTTACAGTGGAGGTTCCGATTAATTGGAGTGTCGTAAGTCAAGGTGAACGCTTAGCCATCAACCGCAGCGCCAATCGGCTTTCATATCTTTGGGAGGAACGTAGCCCGCAGTATGATATTTACATCATTGCGGCGCCGTTTACAGAGTACTGGAGCTCTTCAGAACGGATTTCGACGGCGGTATTCCTGCGTCAGCCCGATGCTCCGCTGGCCGAGCGTTATCTCGGTGCGGCGGATCGCTATTTGAAATTTTATTCCTCGTTATTGGGCGCATATCCCTATACAAAATTTGCACTCGTAGAAAATTTTTGGCAGACAGGGTATGGCATGCCATCCTTCACACTGATTGGTTCCATGGTCATTCGGCTGCCGTTTGTCATAGATACATCATTCCCCCATGAAATAGTTCACAACTGGTGGGGTAACGGTGTAATCGTAGATGATGAGGGTGGAAACTGGAGCGAGGGGTTGACCTCCTACCTCGCCGACCATCTTATCCAAGAACAACGCGGTAATGGCGCGGAATACCGCCGCACCGCCTTGCAAAAATATGCCGACTATGCCGCAACAAATACGGTTTTCCCGCTACAAGCATTTAAAGGGCGTGAGAGTCGCGCCTCGGAGTCGATAGGCTACGGTAAAGGTCTAATGTTTTTTCACATGTTGCGCCGCAGCGTAGGCGACACCGAATTTGTCGCAGGGTTACGCGCATTCTATGCAAAATATAACCATAAATTAGCTAGATTTAACGACTTCAAAGGCATGTTCAGCGTGCACACTGTTGAAACTCGTGCCGACTTTCTTAAACATCGCGCTACGATGGACGCCGCAAATGCCGCCAACATCGACGCCGAACAGCATTCGCTGCCATTGTTGGAATTGGTGGGTGAAAATGAATACTTTGACCAATGGCTGCGCCTACCTGGCGCGCCGGAATTACGTCTGGATGAGGCGGAAGTTAGCGGCAACCCAGGTGCCTTTCAATTAAAAATTACCGTCTCACAACACCAGAAAGAAGCGCCCTACGTCCTCGATATACCTGTTGCAGTCACGCTAGAGGATGGAGAGGTAATT
>JAOUGF010000546.1 GCA_029857925.1 Gammaproteobacteria bacterium | reverse complement strand
ACGCCCCAATTAGATGCGGCTTCATCTAATGCCGCGACGACCGCGCTGTTGATGTGATCGCGCTCTTCAAAGGTTTTATCCAATTCCATCTTACCGATCACGGAACGCAGTGTGGTTTGTGCCAATTGCGATACCGCGAGGATGTAATTACTGGTGCCGTAGGAGGCCAATTTTGGATCGGTGACTTGAAAATAGAGTATGCCGTCCACTTGCAATTGTGTGTTGTCGCGCGTAATGCATACCTGGCTGGGCACATCCAACGGGACTTCTTTCAGAATATGTCGATACGCGATACGGTCGATGAACGGGATCACGATATTAAGGCCGGGGCTTAACGCGGAATGAAATCGCCCGAGACGTTCGACGACCCAAGAGTGTTGTTGCGGCACCACTTTTAACGCTTGTACAACAAAAATGACGGCGGCGACCAATACGATTAATGCAATTTCCATGAGTCCTCCTGAGTAAGTTTAGATTCTATAGTTTCAAGGGTTTACTGTCGGACAGTATCAGTGTTGAACCGCGTAGCGCCTTGATGTATAGCGTAGATTGTCTGGAAACGTTAGGTGTGTCGGTTTCGGCCTCCCATTCGGCACCGCGATAATGTACCCGCAACGTGCCATCGTCGCGCCATGTGACGACGGTAACCGTGTGCCCGATATCGAGATTTTGATCGTTATTGGGTGGTGTTCGCGCGGTCTTCCAGTGGCGCAAGAATAACGCGCCTACCACGGCGGCGAACGCGGCGCTGGAAGATTGAGCCAGTACGTCCAGTCCGCTTAAGGCAGTCACGCCGCCGAGGGCGGCGGCGATGGCGAGTACTAAAAGATAAAATGTGCCGGAGGCCATTTCCAATCCCAACAACACCAGGGCCAGGATAAACCAAAAGGTAGAGGCAGGCATGCGTTCCTCGCGGGTGACCATTGTGTCTTCGTGCGTAGCGTAACACATCGCAGCCGCTCGTGAAGTGGCGGTGCAATGAGCGGCCGAAATTGCCTATATATTTGGGTAATTGTAGCATAAAAATCATAAATTTAGCGATGCGGTCGTGTAAACCAGACAGTGCCGACCACGTTATTATTGGGTTGATTCGTATAAAGCGTCCGTCTATATAGTGTACAAAATATTACGGGGAGATCGTATGTCCGAGTCTGTGGTGGCCGAGGTGAGTGGTGTTACCGAGGAGCAAGAGGTATGGCAGGTCGTGCACGCGTTGAATGAAGATTGGACGCGTCATCGTGGCGCTAACCTTAAACGTTTTTTTCATCCGCGTATGGTGGCGATCACCGCGACCGATGCGCGACGCTTGCAGGGGCGGGAGGCCTGTATGGCATCGTGGCGCGCGTTTGCCGAGGGTGCGGAAATCGACACCTGGGCGGAGCATGACCCGCGCATTGATATTTTCGGTGATACCGCGATCGCGACGTATTACTACGAGCTGGTCTTTCGTATGCAGGGGCACGACTACCATGTCAAAGGGCGGGATATGGTGACCTTGGTACGTGATTTCGATAATTGGTGGGTAGTCGCCGACCATTTTTCCACGCTACCCGGTTAGGTGTGCGGCGCTGAATCTTCCGTCGGGATCGACGGTGCGACGGCGGGTACGCGACCGCGTGCAAAGCGCACGCGTATGTTGCCGTTTTCCAGGCCGATGGACGTATCGAGCTTGATCTTCATCTGGCCTAATAACGTGAGGTCGTTGCTCAATACGTTCACGTTCCAGGTCGGACACAATGCCCGCAACACGTTGCCGAACTGCGCGTAAAGATTGCGCAAATCGTGTTTGCTGGTGATGCGCACACCATACGGGGGGTTGGTAACGATCCAGCCCGGCGGTGGTGGCGGGGCGATAGAGGAAACCGCGCAGTGAGTGAATTGTATACAGTGCGCGACCCCTGCGCGTTCCGCGTTTTGCGCTGCCATACGCACGGCGCCCGCGTCGCGATCCGATCCGAATATCGGCGGGCACTCCCTGCGCGGTGTTTGGGTGGCCTCAGTCAGCAAGATTTTCCATAACACCTCGTCAAATCCCGGCCAATCCATAAACGCAAAGCGGCGATTTAACCCGGGTGGAATGCCCACGGCCAGCATCGCCGCCTCGATAGGGATCACGCCGGAACCGCAAAACGGGTCCAATAACGGGGATAGACGGTCCCAACCGCTGGCGAGGAGTAGAGTTGCGGCCAAGGTCTCGCGGAGCGGGGCCTTCGCAATGGCGGGCCGGTAGCCGCGCTTATACAACATGACGCCGGAGCTATCGACACTGATGGTGCAGCGATTGTCGATGATACGCACAATAATCAATTGCGGAGGTGTACCGCCGTCGGCGTGTTTTGGGTGGCTCTGTGTCACCGCGCCGC
>JAOUGF010000046.1 GCA_029857925.1 Gammaproteobacteria bacterium | reverse complement strand
AGGTACATCCCCCATCGATCACTAATGCATTGGCGATATCCCGGCCGATGATAATCTGCTGGCCGTAAATCTGGCCGCCGCCCCTTACCTGCGCGATCACTTCAATCTGATCGCGATCCCGGGTGGAATTGATCCGTAGATCAGTGACGCGGCCTTCTTCGAAATAGGTCACGCCGCGCGCGTAAGTACCGCTTTCAAAATTGCGTTTGATCTCTGCCAACGTAAACACTGTTGCCGATGATAGGGGGTTAGACATGACGTGCATACACAATAGCGATTAGGTGGGCGTCTAGTGTAGCATAAACCACCGTTAGGACTGTCGCGGGGCGACACCGCCCTCTCCGTGGGCGCTGGTGTGATTCGGACAGTCGTTCAGATATTATTTCGACGTATCGCAAATTGTTTTCTACACTATACTAAGCGATCTACACGTTTGTGTCCGTCTCATAATCATTCATCGCGACCCGAGTCCCCGTGTTTGCTGACACGCCGACCGTAATTTCGCCCCCACGGGGCATTTGTATTGGCCAATTTATACTGAGGGAACAACAATGTCTGTTGCGTTGCGTACTGTAATTCTGTTTGCCTTGATTTTTATGTCCGGTTGCACCTATGTATCGCAAGGCGTTTCGGCAGGCGCGGACCGCGCCGCCGTCGCCGTAGAAAATGACGAATTCGGCGACAGCGCCAAAAACGTGGTTTACCTCGACCAAAACTGGAATCGTTGGGACAGCCTGTGGTTTTACAACACCACTCAAGGCTCCGATTTTTTGCCCTACGACATCTTCATCAACCTCGAACAGGCAAACGCCCTGGCGTTATTTAGAGACCAGGCGCATATCAGTAAATTTCGCTATTTGCCGCAACAGCCCAGTTGGGACAATCCCGACGGCCTGCCGGTTGGTTTTGTCAAAGACGATTATGAAGGCAATGCCTACGTGGGTTTCACCTGCGCGGCGTGCCATACGACTCAGATAAACTACAAAGGCACGGGTATACGCATAGACGGCGGGCCCACGTTGGCGGACATGGACAGCATGCTGCTTGCATTAGAACAGGCCATGCAGGCGACACTGCAGAATCCGGAAAAACTTACGCGCATCGCGACTAAGATGGGCCGCGACAATGCCAACGCAACGACCCATATACAACAGGCGTTGACCGAGTTGCAGACCTATAACAAAGCCAACGTCCCGACCAATGGTAAACAGGTGGTGCATTACGGTTACGGACGTTTGGACGCGTTTGGGCGCATCTACAACCGCGTTCTAGCGCATTTAACGCCCGGCCAACCCAATTTCAACCCCCCTAACGCCCCCGTCAGCGTGCCGTTTTTGTGGGACACGCCGCAACACGACTTTGTACAGTGGAACGGTGTCGCAGACAACAATGACGGTAGCGCGACCGGCTTTCTCGGGCCATTGGGAAGAAACACCGGCGAGGTATTGGGGGTGTTCGCGAGCTTTAGTTTAGAAAAGCAAAACGGGCACCTAGGTTACAAATCTTCCGTCGATAAACGCAATCTTATACGCTTGGAACAGCACCTCGCCAGTTTGGAGTCGCCACAATGGCCGGAAACGGTGCTACCTGCGATCAACAAGGAACTTGCAGGCCTAGGTAAGGATGTCTACAAGCAATATCGATGCGCGCAATGCCATAGCGGCGGCGAATTGTTTTCGCGCAACGCGTCGGATCGCCAATTGGTCGCGCAATTCGCCAGCGTCAATTTGGTCGGCACTGACCAGCAAATGTCCGACAACGCGCTGAACTATCAGGGTGCGACGGGCCTCTTCAAAGGAGAGCCTATGGATTTTGGCTCAGATCACAAATTTGCAGACACTACGCATGTGGTTTTTGCACTGCAAAAAGCGGCCAAGGGCGTCATTATCGCGCGTGACCCCGACAAATCTTGGCTACGCGCACGTCTGGAATGGCTGTATGATTTAGTGATTGCGCTATTTGACAATCCGGTCAAAAAGACCGAACGCCACGTCGATTTTGAGATTAACAGTAATTTCCCGACCAATCTGAATGCATACAAGGCCCGCCCGTTGAATGGCATCTGGGCGACGGCGCCTTATTTGCACAATGGTTCGGTACCCAACCTCTATGAATTGTTTTTGCCCAGCTGCACCGACAAAGAGGTCGCCGCTGGAAAAAAATGCCGTTCGAATCGCTTTACCGTAGGCAGTCGCGAGTTTGATCCACAACATGTGGGCCTGACCACCCAGGAACCGGAAAAATATCCCGGCCTGTTTGTGTTCGATACCCACCTGCCCGGCAACAGCAACGTAGGTCATGAATATGAAATGGGGCGTACGCCGATAATAAAATTAGACAATCATGGCAACCCCGTACGCAAGGCCGACGGTTCATTTGTATTGGAACGCCTGCCACCGATCACAGAGGATCAGCGCGTGGCGTTAGTGGAATACCTGAAGACGCTATAAACCTCGTCTAGCCGCCTTCAGCGGAAACAAAAAGCGGTGGCCTATTACAAACAGGCCACCGCTTTCTTTTTATCTATTTCAGCGTGATCGTCGATACGCTACGCCTGCCACGACAGATGATATCCTTCAGGCACCGGCCCCCCGCGATAATCCACCGGAGCGTCCGCGCGTATGCCCTTGCGCAACAACACCTGACGCACCATCTCCGGGATCATCACCTTTCCGATGTGCTTGCCCATGCATTCATGACTGCCATAGCCAAAATGAAAACTATCACCAAAGTCGCGGGTAGGATTAAACACCTCGGGATCGGGGAACCGCTGTGCATCAAACATCGCGGACTGCCACAACGCCAACACGGTTGTCCCCTTCGCGATCGCCGTTTCACGCGGCGTGCCTTTGGCCAACACATAGTCCTGCGCAGCGGTACGAAAACAATATCTAAACGTAATATTGAAACGCAACGCCTCCCAGACATAGCGATCAAACGCAGCAGTGTCCGGTGACTTCGCGGCCTCAATCGCCGATTTCAATACGTCTGGACGGCTCATCAATTCGTCCAGCGCATGGATCACCGCCTGGGATGTCGTTTCTACCGCACCGATCAACAACCCGCCGATGTTAATCCCCTGCCGCGCAAGGCCGAATTTCGCATCTTTGGGATACTTGGCCGCGATCACCCGCGTCGCGATATTGTCTTGCGCAAAACCGAATTTGATACGAAACCACTTGCGTACCAGCAACCACGCGATGTAATAACCGAGATATCGATTGTTGCGCTGCATATTGGCGTGAACTTCGTCCATATTGGGCAGGTGATGGAACGGTTGATTATGAAATGCGTCATATTGATTCCAATACGACCATTTAATCAGCGTGCGCGGGCTGATACCGTCCAAGCCAAAATAATTCTGCACCAACGCGGTCGGCACCATGCGGCTGTAGTCCACCGCCAGATCGATATGACCGCGCGCATCATCGAGCGTCTTTTGCGCGTATTCCGCGACAAATTTTCGCACCCTCGGTAACTCTTCCGGTTTTAGAAATGACAACATGATCGCCTTTTCCGTATTGTGCATCGGCGTTTCATCTTCGGTCATCAAGTAGTCACCCATCTTGGGCTTGTACAGCTCGACGGTAAACAATCGCGGTTGCTTCATCACCTCAATCACGTCTTCATAGGTAGCCAACAACGTACATTCGGGTGCCACGAGCACCGGAGACTTGTCGCGCAATTGTTTGAAAAACGGCAGTGAGGAGAACTTGACCCAACTCAACACCAAGGGCCAGCGGGCGGCGGGGCTGGCGTCTTCATAAAGCTTCAAAAAATCGGTATTCGCATTGGATACTGCATCCTTACTGGCCATTGAGACCTCCATAATCAGCGGTTACTTTTTACTCACGAAATTACATTCAGACGGGCAACGTGAAGGAAGATAATAATATCACTTATTAATGCAACGCCCAACCGCCTATAACCTTGGGCGCTTTTAGCAATCTAATCTAACCGCCTATCAGAAATAGGACGGATCTACCGCAAAACTGGAGGGAACCTCAAAAAATTCGATCTGGGGATGCAGCGCTAGGCGGAAAGGGGCGAAAAAGCGCAGTTTACACGTTGCCTCAAAGGCCTGGCGTATCTGAGCATTTTTCGACCCTTTTCAACGACGCGATGCGCCGCTCAGCGAATTTTTAGAGGTTCCCTATAGCGAATTATCCGTGCCGACAACCACGCTAGCGTATAACGGATCACCCGATGGCCGTGCTCTTTTTCGGTGCGTAGTTTCAAACACAGATTGTCCATTGCACAGCGTTGCGAAAACGATCCACCAGTGATTGCCCGCAGTGGATGGCGTGGAAAAATCTGGGTTAACACCAACGACGTGTGCAGCGGCGATTGTTGGATTCAAAAATTGCGCGATACCGCAACGCGTCGTTTTCACGCCGAATGCATTTTTCATTGCGCAACGTTGCGGCAGACAGGTGTCTATCGCGACATAAAGACAGTGGACAACGTGACGCGTGAACGAGGCATTGCGTGCCGATTGCGGTTGCCCACGCTGCGACGCATAAAAAAGGCCCACCCCGAGGGGGTGAGCCTACTAAACATGGTGCCGACGAGAGGAGTCGAACCTCCGACCTACTGATTACGAATCAGTTGCTCTACCAACTGAGCTACGTCGGCCAAGGAGGCGTAGTATACGGGAATCGCCCTGCGTGCTCAACAGAAACGACGCAATCTACAGGCCAGCCTACACTACCTCATCCGTTTCCGGAGGGGGTGCGATGGGACGCAAGCGGATTATGACATCGACGCTGTCCACCACTGCGCCTTCCGGTGGAGGGGGTAGTCCGCGCAATTGCACGGTTTCCGCGCCCACATCCCATAACTGTCCGGTCGTGATGCAGTAGAAATGGTAATGCGAATCAATGTTGGAATCATAAAATATCTTCGTAGGGTCAACGATCACTTCTTTTACTAAACCCTTACGCGCAAAGAGGCCCAACGTATTATAAACCGTGGCCTTGGACACCCGAGGACGATCTACATTCACCATGGCCATGACCTGCTCTGCGGTCACATGTTGCGGCTTGGAGAGCAACAATTGTGCGATCTCCACGCGTTGTTGCGTCGGTGCGATGGCATACTGGCGCAACACGTCTACCGCGCGAATCTTGGAAGTGCGTCTTTCAGTCTCAGCTAACATATGTGACATTGAACCTTAAAGTCCCACCAATCGCCGCCCGCATAACGCGAAGACGGCCCCAATCCCCCAGATAACAAATTCCCTCGGCAATCACCGCCTCGTTATCTGAAGTAACGATGGTCGTTGAATCGCCCTATTTCGTTGTAAGTCTTTAAATCTTACGGAATATCTCGAGCGTAGCACAAAATATCTGAAAACACTATCACACTCTAGATTTTTCAGCTTAAGTTCAGGTTACGACGATCAATACTATAGGGGGTTGGTGAAATGCACGGCGGTGCGCCCGTCATTAAATCCACCACTAACTGCGCAGATGCCGGGGCCATCACCACGCCATTACGAAATTGCCCGGCGTTCACAAACAAACCCGGAAATTGCGGATGCGCGCTGATGTAGGGGATCCCCGCTGGCGCAGCCGGTCGTATCCCTGCCCACTGGCGCACTACTTCAAATGCCCTCAATGCGGGTGCAATACGTTGTGCAAATTCCAGCAATTCCGCGCGTGCTTGCGGTGTCGTTGCGGTTTCAAAACCAACGTCTTCCAGCGTGCTCCCAATCAACACCAAACCATCGCGGCGCGGAATGATGTAGCGATTTTCCTGCAATACAATGCGTTGTAAAGTACCCGGCAGCGTCGCCAGCTGTATCATTTGTCCCTTAATCGGCGTGATCGCCAAACTTGCCCAACGCGTCAATAGCCGCGCCGTCCATGCCCCCGCCGTCACTACTACTTGCTTGGCTGTCCAATGCCCGGTATCCGCCAGCACCTTCCACCCCGCGCCCTCAGGTTGCATGTCTTGTACGTGGGTTTGGCGCAGAATCTTCACTCCGCGTCGGCACAACTCTTTTTGTAACGCCTGTAATAAATGTGGATTGCGCACCTGGCCGACATCGGGCATCCAAAAAGCGGGGGCAGCACCCGGCACGACAGCAGGTTCGATCTCCCGCACCTCATATTCCGCCACCACCTGCGCCGTCACACCTCTCGCGTTTGACCATGCCAGCGCTTCATCTACATCTGCACCCAGCGTCAACAGTCCGCTGCGCGTCCATTCGGGGTCTATGCCAGTAAGTTCGGCCAACTCCGCGCACAATGCTGGATATAGCGCCTGACTGCGCTGCACCAAGGCCTGTACCTCAGCGCCATAACGCCATGGATGCAACGGAGACAATATCCCGCCTCCGGCCCACGACGCCGCACGACCAATGTCTGCTTGTTCTAGCAATGTCACGGCAACACCCCGTTGGGACAGCGCACGCGCGGTGAGCAAGCCATTGATACCGCCGCCGATGACAATCGCCGTCTCAGACATCCGCTACACCTGGGCGCCGAGGGTTACGCCCCCCACCGTGTATATTCACTTTCGTCACACCCGTATCGTGAAAAATTGGCAATATTCTGCAGTTTTTTATACAATTCACTAACGCATCCCGTGTTCGGCGCAGGTACCGAACGCGTGTTGAACAGACCATATCCATGTATAATCCCCTGGCGATTATATACTATTACAAAAGCTGGCTTCCAGCGCACACGATTCGCAAAAACACGACAATAAAATGTTAGTTTAAGACCGCCGCGTCATAACATCGGTCAGCGGGCTCCCGACAGTCGTCGATGAGCGCCATAGGCCGCAGCCGACACGGATAACACACCGAGGATTCGCATGAGGGCAGGCGCCAAAAACGAACATCATCACGCTACTGTGTGGCAGTTGCGAGGTTTCTCGCTGATCGAGCTGTTAGTGACCCTCGGAATAGTAGCGATTTTAGCGGGGATCGCGATTCCTGCCTACACCTCCTATGTCAAAAACGCCAAACTCAAAGACGCGGCCGCGCTGCTCACCCAAGCCTCCGCACTTCTGGAAAAACGCTACCTCGATGACCGCAACTATGGGCTATGCGCTGCCGGTGAGGATGCCAATGCCTGCCCTTGCAATATCCCCGCGATCAGCGACAAAAATTTCAAGATCGAATGCACACTTGATGGCAACGGCTACAAACTCCTCGCCAGCAATCTGGGCAATACCGGCTTAGGCGCGGCCGGTGACTATGAATACACGCTCAACAATGCGGGTCTACGCACAACAAAAACCTTAGCCGGCAAGCCAACGTCGGAGAAATCCTGCTGGCTTCTCGGGGAGGACGCCGTATGTTAGCCCAACAACGCGGCAGTTTTCTGATTCAACTGTTGGTGACGCTGGGCATCATCGGCATATTAACGGTGTTGACCGTGCCGAACCTTAAGCCGATTATAGTGCGCCAAGACCTGGAAAGCGGCCAAAATACCTTTATTCAGACGCTGCACAAGGCCAAATGGCTGGCGCGTTCGCGCGGCACGTTGGTCGACCTCTCTCTCGCGCAAGGCAGCCACTCCATACAGCTCAGTTCGACCGATCTCTCCGTCAGCGAAGTGGTCACCCTACCCGCGCACGCAACCGTTGCACAAGGTCTCGCGCTGCGTGTGCTACCTTCCGGCGAAATCACCTCCACCACACCGGGCGCCGTGCAAGGTGGTGACATCACCATCACACTATTACCAACACAGTTCGCGACGGCGGACGCCGACGCGGTCACTAACATTGATAAACGCACCGTTACGATATCAGCCTTAGGATCCATTGCGGGGATATAATATGCGCCAAAAAATGAATTCAATGCGCGGATTCACGCTGATCGAGGTGCTGGTAAGCCTGGCAATCTTTTCCTTCGGCATGTTGGGCGTGGCATATTTGACGGCGCGCAGCGTTAATCTGAGCGCAGACAACACGGTGCATAGTTCTGCGCTGCAAGTCGCCAGACAATTCGTCGAACCGCTGCACGAATCCTTGCGTGTCAGTCGCGCGCAATTCAAACAGCAACTCGATAAATTCAGCCTAGGCGCCAAATACAACACATTCTTCGCCACCACGGACAACATCACGAAAGATTTCAAGATCATCATTGTCAGCGCAGTGGATGATCTCGGCCTATCGCTCGCGGGCACTGGCGACCCCGCAACATGGCAGCCGCCGCTGTATCTACGGGTAGACATCCAGGTTGATGCGAATCTCACCTTTCAGACGTCACACATCTTGGTACCGCTATGAACACGCGCCGCAATAACGGTCACACCTTGGTAGAGCTGCTGGTCGCAATGGGCCTCGCGGCGGTGATTTCGGTCGGCGTCGCGTCGCTGTATGTCAGTCAAAATGCGCTGGCGCGTAACGAGTCCCAGCGCGACCAAACACAAACAGACGCGCATTTTGCATTTGATATCGTATCACGTCTATTACGCCAAGCCCGACAAGACTCCATTCAGGTTACCTATCCCGCGTCCGCAAAACTCAATGCCGACAATGAGCCAGGGACTGCCGAGACGGACGGTATTGTTGTGGATTTTTTATTACCAGAGGGTTATCCCGTTTGGCCCAACGATAAAGGCGAATTTTCGACCCCCGCTGTACGCTTGAGTTGGACGACATCGGGACAAACGGCGTATCAACTCCGCATCGGCACCGCAACCAAACGGGAAGATCTTGCGAATTCGGCAATGCAAACCTTGGCCGGCGGATTATCACCGGTGATAAATCTCGATGTATGGCCGTTAAATAATATAACAGGCAAACCCCAAAACAGTGTCACCGACATCGCGAGCGGCGGTTATTTGGTACGCGTCACCGCGCGCACAGCGGGCATCGATGCCAGCTTTACGCGCACCGACGACAAATCTGAATTGGCGCACGTTCGCACCTACACAGTCAGCGGCAGTGTCGCACCGCGCAATTGAGGGAACAAAAATGAACCAGCGATATCCCCATGCAGCACAAACCGCCCGCCAACGCGGATACGTATTACTTTTGGTATTGGTGTTGTTGTCGGCATTGATGGTCGGGTCGGTGCAATTCATGGCGCGCACCGCGACGGGTGCGCAAATCAGCGGCACCACGCGCGATACTGAAGAAACCAGCCTATTGGCGGAGAATGCAGCCAACCTCGTGCTCGGTCGTTTCATGAACGGCGCAGACCTCAACGGCGATACGGTGGCCGACAATACGCAATTGCGCATCAACCCCAACGCGCTCGACAACGCGCCGACGTTGCCCTATGCCTTTATCGTCTCGACGGGGCTGACACAAGGTATCGCGCAAACACGCCCGACGCTTTTACAACGCATTGCCGACGGCGAGGCCCATGGAGTGGCGGCGCCGACAGACACCTCCGACTACGCGTATGCACCGCAAATCCTGCACGACAACGTCACGCAATTGCGCGTGCAACAACTGTTCGCGACCGGTGCGCCGCTTATTTTTACCGCCACCGCAGATGGCGCGTTGATTACCAGCGCCACCACCTGGACAGAACCTGCGGCACGTAAAGCCGCAGTGTGGCTGGAACTTGTGCGACAGCCCAAAGATGATGCATACATCGGCATATATGTTCAGGCGACGGCGCAGATTGGCAACACCCGCGCGCATTTGCAACGTTTCGGCGGGTTTTTGCATACCAGCTTGCTCGGTAATTTGGCGACATTGACAGAATCAAGTACACATACCCCCGAAATGCCACCCATGGCGGCAAACCAATAGATGATGAACATGCAAGGAGGAGATAACGATGTTTCATAACCTAGGCATAACCCGCGCCAATACCTGGCGTACACTT
>JAOUGF010000045.1 GCA_029857925.1 Gammaproteobacteria bacterium | reverse complement strand
CTGCAATCCTGGGTGGTGGGGATGTGGTTGCTGGGTTTGCCCGTCGCGGTGGTGCCGTTGTGGCATTTTGCGCACCCGCTGGTGATGCCGGTATGACTGAATTTGGCGCCGCCCCACCCGCTGGTTTTGTGACAGGCACTGCAATCTGACGTCGTCGCGACATGCCCAGAGGGTTTACCAGTTGCAGAGACACCATTATGGCACTTGGCACAGCCGTTGGTGACGCCCGTGTGATCAAATTTGGCACCACTCCAGGTTGTCGTGCTCTTGTGGCAAGTGAAACAATCTGCGGTGGTCGCGACATGGTTCGCGGATTTGCCGGTAGCGAATTTACCATCATGACACTTGGCGCAGGCGCCGGTCATGCCGGTGTGATTCATGACCGCGTTGGCCCAACCAGACACTTTGTGGCAATTACTGCAGTCGGTGGTGGAAGGTATGTGGCTATTGGGTTTCCCGCTGGCCTTGGTGCCGTTATGACAGGCGGCGCAGCCGCTGGTGATGCCTGCGTGGTCAAATTTAGCACCGCTCCAGGAGCGGGTATTATGGCAAGTACTACAATCTGCGGTGGTTGTGACATGATTCGCGGATTTGCCGGTGGCAATAGTACCGTCATGGCATTTGGCGCAGCCGCTGGTGATGCCTGCGTGGTCAAATTTGGCACCACTCCAGGAGCGGGTGTTATGGCAAGAACCGCAATCTGCGGTGGTTGCGATATGGTTCGAAGGTTTGCCTGTAGCTTTATTACCGTCATGGCAGCTGGCGCAACTGCCTACTACGGCCCGATGATCGACGCGGAAAGGGGACCAGCTATTCTGGCGATGACAAAGATTACAGTCATTCGTGGTAGCTAGGTGGGAAGCAGATTTGCCGACGGCAACCTTATTATTGTGGCAGCTTACACATGCCTTAGACGTGGTCGCATGATTAAATCTTCCATTATGCCAGTCGTTAGCGCTATGACAGCTGCTACATTCCGCAGACGTTGCAATATGTGTAGCCGGCTTACCTGAGGCGGTAGTGTTATTGTGGCACGACTGACATTTGCGTGGTGTGCCTTTGAATATGCCCCCTTGGTGGCAACTTTCGCAGGAGACAGTGCGATGTGTGCCATTGAGTGGAAATCCGGTGGACGCGTGGTCGAAATTGTCCATCGACGTGAAATTTGGCGCAGCTGCGGAGAGGGTGGGCGCCGCGAGGCAGAAGGCTATTGTAAGCCATTGAAGTAGCGTTAAAATACGCAACCAGGGGTATTTGTAAAAGATCGTTAGTTTGTGTACATTCATCTCATGGCCTCCATTACGCGGGGAAAAACCCCAATTCCTATGTTTAGGACCTTTTAAAAATTCACTGAAGCCGCGGTGGCTGCGTTGAAAAGTGGCTTAAATCGCGGGGCTGCGTAGCGGTTAACTGCGCATTTTGCCAATTTTCGCGTTGCCATGCCCAGAGTATTTCACGAGGCAAGCTTTCATCGCCCTGATTGAATTTTTACAAGTTCCCTTTACTTAGTCTTACATGCGCCAACTTACAGCGCGCCTATCCTCACGCCATGGGGTGTCACAACCCCGAATATCCAATTTAAGTTGTTATAATGGCCACCAACGCCATGGTATTGTTCGGTTGTTAAGATCAAATTACCAACTATCACATTAAGACTAATTCTAAAATTTGAACAAACGCTACACCCACGCGCCACACTTGGGGCGTTTATGCCCAGTCACACTAGAACGAACGACGGCAGCGAATGGTTGCACGAATTCCGAGATTCTACGCCGTATATTTTTTGAGTGTAAACAATTTTTTCATTTAGTCTTCAAAATCGCGAAAATATTTTAATTTGATGCAATTGGACGACACTTAGCGTAAAAAAAAAATCGGCAAATTGTATGACAAACTGTATAGAGTCCACGAAAAATAGTCTGAGGAGTTTATGACACAGAATTGGCAATCGTTATCTGTGGTGCAAACAGCGACAGTTGTTTCAACAGATATTGCAAAAGGGCTGGATCCATCCGTTGCAAATCAGCGACAGGTTGAAATAGGGCGCAACGAGATTGTTTCGCGAGGCCGTCGGTCGGCAATGCATTTATTATTGCGCCAATTTAATGACCGAATGATTTGGCTATTGTTGGCCGCTTCATGTGTTTCGGTGTTGACCGGGGCGTGGGAAGACGCGGCGATTATTATCGCGATCTTGATGTTAAACGGCCTGTTAGGGTTTGTACAAGAATTTCGAGCGGAACGCGCTTTGGCGGCATTGCAACAACTTGCAGGTCATTTTGCAAAAGTGGTGCGTGGCGGACAATCCATTCACCTTCCGACGCATTCGCTGGTGCCCGGTGATATCGTGACCCTTGAGGCCGGCGATGTCGTCCCTGCAGACCTTAGACTCATTGAAGTTTTTCAACTGCAAGTGGATGAAGCGGCACTGACAGGTGAGTCGGTGGCCGTTGATAAGGTTGCGGATATCACGTTTCCACCCGCTACGCCAACCGCTGAGTGTTCCAACTTGGCTTTTAAAGGGACGTTGGTGGTCAAAGGACGCGCGCGCGCGATAGTGGTTGAAATCGGTATGCGCACCGCGCTGGGTCAAGTCGCTGAGTTACTACAAGGTGCGCGGACACCGCCTACACCGTTGCAGCAACGTATGAGCGATTTCGGGAAACGACTCACCTGGTGGGTGATGGCCATCGCTTTGGTTGTTTTTTTGATGGGACTTTGGCGTGGCGAGCCCTGGATGCTGATGCTGTTGACGGCGATCAGTTTGGCGGTTGCAGCCGTGCCGGAGGCGTTGCCTGCGGTCATTACCATTGCGCTGGCGTTTGGCGCGCGCCGTATGGTGCGCGTGAATGCGTTGATAAGACGTTTGTCCGCAATCGAAACGCTAGGCTCTATTACCTATATATGTACAGATAAAACCGGCACGCTGACACAAAATAAAATGGCTGCCAAGTATCTTTATTTTAATGGTACAACGATAGAATGGCCGCTTTCCAGCGCGATTACGCATGACACGTTGACGTGGTTATTGCGAGCAATGGCAAATAATAATGATGTCGCTATACAAAATAAAATTTTGGTAGGTGATCCTACCGAAACGGCGCTGTATTCGGCCGCCGCAAGCGTAGAGGTAGAAAAATTCAACGGTGAATTTCCTCGGGTCGCCGAGTTACCGTTCGATGCGTTACGTAAACGAATGACAACATGGCATAGTCACAACGATGGATATATCGCCTTCACCAAAGGTGCGCCTGAGCAAGTATTGGCCTGTTGTGAAACGCATTGGCAGTCGAATCGCGTTTTGGAGGTTCAGAAATTATTGGCGGAAGCGGAGTCGCTGGCCAAACAAGGCTTGCGGGTGATCGCGTTTGCGGCGCGGCACTGGCCATCCCTCCCCGCTCAGATGACCGTTGGTGCCGAAATGCAATTGGCGTTTCTGGGGTTTGCCGCCCTCATCGACCCGCCACGCGCAGAGGCGCTGGAAGCGGTAGAAAATTGTCGAGCTGCAGGGATAATCCCCGTGATGATTACCGGCGACCACCCGGCCACCGCGCGTGCAATCGCTCGACAACTGACGATTTTAGATAAAGACACTCAGCTAATGACCGGAGAGGAATTGTCGCGACTCGATTTCTCGACATTGGCGACGCGCGTTTTAAATACGCGGGTCTATGCACGGGTGAGCCCCGCGCAAAAATTAGATATCATTAACGCGTTGCAATCTCGCGGACAATTTGTGGCGATGACAGGTGATGGCGTCAATGATGCCCCTGCGTTGCGCGCCGCCAATGTCGGGGTGGCCATGGGACAGATAGGTACGGATGTCGCGAAAGAGGCGGCACATATTGTTTTATTGGATGACAACTTCGCCTCCATTGTAAATGCGATTGGGGAGGGGCGGCGCAGCTATGATAACTTACGTAAATTTATCCGTTTTGTATTGAGCGGGAACTGCGGTGAAATCGGCATTTTATTTTTCGCGCCCCTCGTCGGCCTGCCTCTGCCTTTGTTACCTGCGCAGATACTATGGATCAACCTGGTTACCGATGGTGTGCCGGGGTTATCATTGACGCAAGAATCGGCTGAGGTGGATACGATGCAACGCCCGCCGCGTGCGCCGCAGGAAGGTGTGCTTGCGGGAGGGATGTGGCAACACATTTTATGGGTAGGTTTACTCATCACGCTATTGTGCCTGTCCACACAGGCCTGGGCGCAGCGATATGCGCCGGAACATGCGCAAAGCATGGTGTTTACCTTGCTGGCGTTTGCGCAACTGTTTCACATCCTGGCGATACGCAGGGAGCGCGAATCGATGTTTGGCGCGGTATTTTTTAAAAATGTGTGGTTGTGGGCCGCGGTATTGGGGACCATGGGCTTGCAATTATTGACGCTTTATTTGCCGATATTTAATCAGTTGTTAAAAACAACCCCGTTGCCGGGGACGTTGTTGATGGCGGTGATAGGCTTGGCATCAATGGTGTTTTTTGCGGTGGAAACCGAAAAATATTTCTTGCATAGACGAGGGAGATAATGTCGATTTTTTCGCAGACCGTGTTGTTGCTGATAGCCTCCAATGTATTCATGACGGTGGCGTGGTACGCGCATCTAAAAAACATGGGTGACCGCAGTTGGTTTATTGCCGCGCTCGCCAGTTGGGGGATCGCCTTTTTTGAGTACATGTTGCAGGTGCCCGCCAATCGCCTGGGGTATACGACGATGAATCTATCGCAACTAAAAATACTGCAAGAAGTAATAACACTCTCGGTATTTATCCCGTTTGCGGTGTTGTATATGAATGAATCCTTTCGTTGGGATTTCGTTTGGGCCGCGCTGTGCTTGGTAGGCGCGGTATATTTTATGTTTCGAGCGGCGTAGGCCATCCGCAACGTCGGAAGGCCCCGCGTAAGTGTGGTTGCCCGCTAGACGGACGCCCGTTGTCTGATTTTATTCGTGGCCAACCAAATGACGGCGAGCAATATCAGGCTAAGTTGCAATAACAGACCTTGCAATGTCGGATAGAGGCCCAGTAGATCTATCGCCGGTAAATTTACTGAATGAGTGGGTAGGGTGCCAGCGGCTTGCAGTGCGGCGACCCCTTTGCCGGCCAATACCACCGCAAGGGCGTAAAGCAAAGCGGAATTGACATTGAAAAATAGGCGGAGGGGTAAGCGCACGCTGAATCGAAACATCGCCCATCCCAAGATGCTCAAGACCCCTGCGGCGAGAATAAAGCCAAGTATAATATAGGATTGGTTTTGGGCGTCGGCTTGCAACCACATCGTCTCGTAAAACAACACCGTCTCAAATACTTCGCGGTACACCGCCAAAAATGACACCGAAATCAATGTCCAGGTGCCGCTACCCGTGGCGCTGAGTTTGTCACGAATATAGGTCTGCCATTGTTGAGTGTGGGTTTGATTATGCAACCAATATCCGACGTAGATCAACATGGCCGCCGCGATGAGGCCGATACTGCCTTCCATAACCTCGCGATTTTCACCGGTAATTACGATAAATCGTGCGGCAACCCACCATGTAACGACACCCAGCAGTAAGGCGGCGATCCAACCTGCGTGGATATAGCGTCGAGTCGATGAAGGTTGTGCGCTCTTGGATAGGTACGCGAAAATCGCCGCCAAAACCAGGATCGCCTCCAGGCCTTCGCGCAAAAGGATAATAAAAGCGCCGCTTGCGTTGACCCAGGCGCTTCCTTTTTCTTCACTCAGTAAGGCGTCTGCCTGTGACAGCAAAGCGTCGAGCGCGAGGACCCGGCTTTCAATTGCGGTGCTCGCAGATCGATTTTGGAACATGCCGCGCACGATGGTCATTTCTTTTTCAATATCGGATTTCAGCGCGTGATCTTGGGCGTTAAGGGCAGATTCCACCATCTCAAATCCTTCAAGATAGGCGGTGGCCGCGTGCTGGTAGCCGGATTCATATTGGTCTTGTTTTGCCGCAGCAAGCGCCATCTGCAGGTGTTGGCGTGCAAACGCCAAATGTGATGCGGATTTGGGTGCTTGAATTATTTCCGGGTGGGCGCGCAAATAGGCGAGCACGGCCAATCCGTCATTGCCAAACCGTTGTTGAATCTCCGCTGGGGTCGCGGAGGTAAGTTGACCCAGGGAACTAAACGCCTTTTGCAATTCGGGATTTTTCCACATCTCGGCGCCACGCTGGCGTTGAGAATCTGAAAATAAAAAATTAGAAACATAAAAGGCGAGTGACCAGCGTTGTTCGCGGTTAAACTGCGTGAACCCCACCATGGCGGTTTCCGCGACGCCCAGGCTAATGGTGCTAAAAAGGCTATAAATGTCACGTTGAGATTGGCGGTCAGAGGCGTGAAAATTGGCTGGTTTGGGTGACAATTCGGCCGCGCGCGGGCCGTCGCCCATGCCCGTTGCGCCATGACACGCCACACAATTTTCCGCAAACAGACGCGCGCCCACCGCAAGGTCTGGGGACTGTGTAGGGGTAATGACGATGGCATATTGACTAGACACCTGCTGCGCCAATTGGCTGGCAATGCGCGCGACTTCGGCGCCCGTGCGACGTTGCTGTATGGCCTCATTCAGCGCATTTGCCATCGTGGTAAGCGCGGGTGTTGTGGCGGCAGGGGGTAATTGCTGCAGCAGTTTGCTGGCCTCTGTCGCGAATTCGAGTTGCTCGTGGTATTCCTCGGCATTGATGACTTTACCGTCTTTGACTGTGCTGGGATAATCCACGCGCAGATAATCGAGGGTGTGCAACAGATGTGCACCCGTGTCTTGGACGTCTGCATAACTTGGCCCGATGATTCCCAATAAACCCACTACTGCCCAAACTAATCCACGCATAGACGCGTATCCTTTGATGAGAATGATTATCATTTACATGATATGACTAAGAATGGGGGTTTGGCAAGAGGGGTGTGTAAAAAAAATCCTAAAAAGCAACGCTGGGTTGTTTGGGGGTATGGAAATCAGTCGTTGTTAATGTGGGAATTATTTAATATAACAGCTTGAGTCTAATGGCATTACAATAGCGGCCAACCAGTGTTTTTAGACCAATTCCGCTTAATCTCGTGTTTCTCCATGCGTCTTCCCAACAGGGGCGCTGGTTTAAGGGGGCTATGAATCATTGAGCAAGGCAGTACCTCGCTCAATGGGTGTGTGAAACAACGACGCTATTTCGTCAATTTCTGCTTCAGTGTATTCATACCTAAGGCGGCATAAAGAGGACAAAAATTCATTAGCGCGGTACCCATAAGCACCAGTCCAACCAGGCCCCACAGGGTTTGCATGCCCCAAAATACCTGGGATAAAAGCGCCGCGCCCACGATGAAACGTAACGCCTTATCGATGCTGCCGACATTGTGTATCATAGTCATTAACTCCTGTTGCCAAGTGATTTTATATTCCGGGAAAATTTTTCGCACTCTTCCGCGCGGCTGAAATACGTTTCTCATAGGCTTCGCGTGCAATCGCCACGTCTTCTAAGTACCACGGCAATTCCTCCAAATACAAGGCCTGGGGTCCGTCGACCAAAGCCTTGCTGGGCGCGGGATGAAAATCCACTAAAATCATGTTAGCGCCGGCGATGACGCCTTGCGCGGTGACATGCATCATGTCCATCACGTGATCCGGCGATGCCTCGCGTGATCCGACGGAGTGCGACGGATCTATGCATACCGGCATGCGAGTAAGGCGTTTGACAACGGGGACATGGGCGAAATCGACGAAATTACGGTGCGGATCTCCCATGTTCGTTTTCATGCCGCGCAGACCGAACACTATCATTCGATTACCTTCGCTGGCGAGATATTCCGCTGCGTTAAGGGATTCTTCCAGCGTGATCCCAAACCCGCGTTTAAGTAATACCGGGAATTCCAATTGGCGACCAACGATTTTCAGTAATTCGAAATTTTGAGTGTTACGCGTGCCGATTTGCAGCATCACCCCTGTCGCCTGCCCGGTCGCGTGCAGCGCGTTGCGGATCTCATCCACGTGAGATTCGTGCGTGACTTCCATCGCGATGACCTTGATGCCGTATTTTCCCGCCAGGTCGAACACATAGGGCAGGCACTGTTTGCCGTGGCCCTGAAAGGAATAGGGGTTGGTGCGTGGTTTGTAGGCGCCCATGCGCGTGCATTGTTGGCCATGGGCTTGGAGCGCGCGCAACATCAACTCTACGTGTTCAGGGGTGTCTACCGCGCACAACCCTGCGAAGACGTTAAGATTATCTTGTCCGAATCGTACGCCGTTGTAGACAAATTCACAGCTGCGCTGTTCATCATGATGACGGCCGAGGATACGATATTCTTCCGATACGCGCACCACACGCTCTACACCCGGCAGCGCGCGCATGTCGTCGATGTCTAACGCGGCGGTATTGCCGATCAAGTAGACCTCAGTCAGCGTTTGTTGTTCGCCGCGTTCTTCGTGGATGCGTGACCGGATATTCGAAAATTGCGCGAGATGCGCGGACAACTGACGAAAATCGTCGCTTTCACGGGTGACGTTAGGCCGCAGTATGAGTATCATCGTACGGCCAAATAGCGTTGTGTGATGCCGTCATACGCGTCTATACGGCGGTCGCGTAAAAACGGCCATATTCGGCGTACAGATTCCGTACGTTGTAAATCGAGCGTGGCCACTAATACGCTGGCGTCTTGCTCTGCATGCGCGAGGATCTCGCCCTGTGGACCGGCGACAAAACTTGTGCCCCAGAATTGGATTCCGGAGGTGATGTTTGACGGGTCGGTTTCGTGTCCGACGCGATTGCTGACGAGCACCGGCAGTCCGTTGGCAATGGCATGCGAACGTTGGATGGTCATCCACGCCTCACGTTGGCGGTTTTTCTCCGCGTCCGTATCGTTAGGGTCCCAGCCGATGGCGGTAGGGTAGAGCAAAATGTCCGCGCCTTGTAGCGCCATCAGGCGAGCGGCTTCAGGATACCATTGATCCCAGCACACCAATACGCCGAGTTTTCCGACCGATGTCGCGATCGGCGTGAAGCCTAAATCACCGGGTGTGAAATAAAATTTTTCGTAAAAGCCGGGGTCGTCGGGGATATGCATTTTGCGATAAACCCCGGCGATTTGCCCATCGTTTTCAAACACCACCGCGGTATTATGATAAAGCCCTTTGGCGCGGCGTTCAAACAGTGAGGTGACAATCACTAATTTGAGTTCGCGTGCGAGGGTGGCAAAAATTTCTGTGCTGGGGCCGGGTATCGATTCGCCTAAATCAAAATGCGTGACGTCTTCTGTTTGACAAAAATAAAGGCTGGTGTGCAACTCCTGCAGCAGCACTAACTTTGCGCCTTGTTCCGCCGCATGCATGATGCCTTGTATACTGGTGGCGAGATTTTCTTCGCGTGCCGCAGTACACGCTTGTTGTACCAATGCGACCGTCAAAGATGGGCTCATAGCGTTGCCTTGTGTAAGTTACAAAAGCCAGCAGGGATTTGCATCGTCAAGCAATGCAAACTACCGTATTGGCGAATAATCGCGCGACAATCGACACCGATAATCTCGCGGTCGGGGAAACACGCCTGCAACGCCCGACGCGCGACGTCATCGTTAGGATCTGCATACGTCGGCATCAATACCGCCCCGTTGATAATCAAGAAATTGGCGTAGGTCGCGGGCAGGCGATCGCCTTCGTCGCTATAATGCGCGCGCGGCCAAGGCAATGCTACTAATTTATAGGGGTTGCCCTGTGCATCGCGTAATGCATGCAATTCGTTTTCCATTGCGTGTAATTCCGTGTAATGTTCGTCTTCAAGATCATCACAGCGGACATAAGCGATGGTGTGTTCAT
>JAOUGF010000545.1 GCA_029857925.1 Gammaproteobacteria bacterium | reverse complement strand
CGTGTCTATCCCCCTGGATACACCGCCATAGTCCTTTACCCGATCTTATCGTAGGCGCAAGCAAACCGCCCCGGCGCCGGGCAAAAGGGTAAAGATTATACTGGGTCGGGCCTAAGGCTGTAAATGGCGGTTTTTTGGGGTGTCGTGAGTCTGGGTGGCGCACGGGGAAGATGTTTGCACGAGGCGCTGCTTGCCGTTCGCTCCGAATTGTCCGCCTGTTAAGGTGCTTGACAGTGTAGCGGGCATTGAGTGATGCTGTGTGCGAATTTATGCTTACTAACACGCTTACATCGCGTGCCATCTGTAGTAGCGCAAATTTCGAATGGACTAAGACCCTAAAATAGGCGTAGAACTATTATGATAACGTATAAATATTATATTTTTGTTGCTTACCATATACTTCTTTCAATTGCAGGCGTTTTGTCAATGAGTTTCTTTATGGTCTCGCCAGTGATTGCTGACGATGCGGTAAATGCAGCGCCTCTGATAACCACGCCAACACCGTCAATTACTTCTGCGCCTAGTACAAGGTCGGAGACCGCTCCTGGATCTGCGCCTGAGCAAATTATTGAGCCTACGCCTTTGCCGGCGGTTGAATCGCTGCCAGCGCCCGCAACCGGGTCTGCGGCAACCTCAAACGTAAAACCATCGTTGTCCAATGGGTCTATCGTCGCCCGCGCGTCACCGTTTATTATTTTGTCTTTGGGGCAAAAGGCCGGTGAGACTATATATCAGATTGGTGGATGGGTTGAGACCAGTAATCCGAAGGATATCGGTATGAGTCGGTTTCCGTTTAGCGAGCTGCGTTATCCGCTCAACGTTCCGATCATGCGTTTGGATTTCGAGTTCCCGCTTGGCGACAAATTTTTACTCGCGGGAGGTTTCGAAAAAAATATCACTCGCAACGCAGGGATAATGAAAGATAGTGATTGGTTGGCAAGTCCAGTTGTACCGGATATTTATTCCGAAAGTGATACGGCTGCCGATATCAAGGAATTCCAAGTTGAACTTGCTATGCGTCTAAAAGGCAAGCGTATTATTGACGAGCTCAAATTGAAGGTGGGCTTGTTGTGGCAGGAATATGAATTCAAAATGTCAAATACACTACAAAGTTACCCCACTCTTGGTTTGCCTGAAGATTTTACACCGGGCGAAACCTTGGGATATCGAATTAAAACGATTGCACCGTATATCGGGTTGGCGTTTACCAAGAACGTCAGATCTAAACTTGATGTGGAGTTACAATTAGACACTGCCCCATTTATCAGTATCCAAGATGTAGATAAGCATTTGTCGCGCAATATCGTGTCGCACAGCAGTTCTGCTGGGCACTTATTTCGCGGGCAACTAGGGTTGCTCTACCGAATCAACGATAGTCTGGGTGTTTTTGCAAAGGTTAAGGCTCAGACGGGCGACGCTACCGGTAGAGAACACCAGGATCATTATGATCCTGCGTCACCGATTACATGGGCGGAAGTGGATATAAAACACACATATTCACAACTAAACGGTTATGCGGGCGTGGGGTACAGGTTTTAGCCCTTGTTCCAGTGGGTGTGTTCGCGCTGACACGCAGGGATACCTGGCGTGCGCCGCCCGTTGTTACGTATGGGTGCTTGCGTAAATGCATCAGAGCGATCTCCTAGCGGGTTTGATTTGAGCGCTGAATTTGTAATGTAGAAATGTAACCCATAGTATGTACATTCTAGAGTGGGTTTTGGTCTTTAATTAGCGGTATGCACTCGTTCGGCGCGTTGGTTAACAAGGCCTCGCTGGAGTTGAATTATGCGTTCCTCGACACGCTAGAATTTTTCGCGAAGGTGGATTTTACGACCATGGAAGCGAATGGAAAGCAGCGCGGCGACTATGCGGTGCCCACGCAAAGTGGTGTCACCTGGGACGAGGTTGGGTTGCAAAATCAAATGCATCAGTACAACGTATTAGTAGGCATGCGCTACAATTTTTAGTGTTCAATGGCTCTTATTGCACCATCTGTTTGTGCACCTCCGCAAACGTTCTGATCCACGGTTGTTGGCGACGCAAGGCCTTGGGCAGCGCGTCGCGTGCGGTCTTCGCGTCTGCGTGGTTGGCGAAATCCCCCCAGATCAGTGCGTACTGCGTCTTCCCGCGCGCGGCGTGCAATGCGACTATCGCGTTGTCGCCTTCAAGCGGATTTTGCGCAAGTAATTCGCGTACAAGCGCCTCGTTGGGTGCCACGGCGATTTGCAGCGTGTAGTGTTGCGCGGGCTGATTGTGTATCCAAGCAACAGCTATGGGTGCTGCGGGCGGCGGGTCGGGTGGCAACGGCTGCAGACTGGGTACACCTTCGGGCTCCTGACGCGCGATCTGTCCGGAGCTGACGGCG
>JAOUGF010000044.1 GCA_029857925.1 Gammaproteobacteria bacterium | reverse complement strand
ATTGATTCCGGTTTGGGTGATATCGTCTAACAATGAGGCGACTTCATTTTTATTGGGCAACTGGCGCAACATCAAGCGAAAATTCTTGCGAATTTCCTCCATCTGCTTTTTATACGCCTCTAAATTAGCCGCCCGGCTGGCCCTCATCTCGAAGGTTTGTTTGAGTTCGTTTTCCTTGCTTTGAAGTGCTGAGAGTTGTTCCACTTGAAAGCGTGTATCAAACCAATAACCTACCGCGAAAATCACCAGCGCAATCACTGAAATGGCGATATTTCTGGCACTTTGCGGCCAATCCCCGATATTATTAAAGTCGAGTTCCTTCAACTCATTTAGGTTCATAATTCCGCGCTCCCTGCACCTGCACCCGCAGCCGGGGGGGCGTAATTCGGCACGTAGGTCGCGCGCAACGAAAACCAGTACATGCCGGGAAATTCCTTTACATTGTCGTTTATTTCATCCAATTCCGGCGAGCTCACCCACCCGGATTTTTCCAGGTTGCGCATGAACGTCGATACGCGGCCATGGCTGTCGGCCACGCCGACGAGTTCCACCGCATTGCCTTGCAGGCCGATCTTCAGAAAGCGCGTCCCCTCCGGCAGTGTACGCACCAGGGTCTCCGCCAGGTGTACGACGGCGGAACGGCTGGTCTGAAGCTGCTGAATAATCGCCATGCGCGACAACAGCTTGTCTTTGTCCTTTTCAAGATTCTTGATTTCGCCGATATCTTTGTCGACCAACGCGATTTGGCCGGCCAGAAAGTCATTGCGCCTGCTTTGCGTGTCGATTTGTACACCGATGCGCATGTGCAGGTAGAGAAGAAATAAAATGCAACCAACGGCGGCCAAACCCAGCAAAATGTAAAATTCAATTTCACGTTGCTTACGCGCCGATTCGCGCCAAGGCAAAAGATTGATACGCGCCATCAGTCAAACCCTCGCAATGCCAAGCCACAGGCGATCATCATCGCGGGGGCGTCATCCACCAAGGAAGCCGCATTGACGCCGGGAGACAATATCATGGACGCGAACGGATTGGCGATACCGGTTTTGATACCGATTTTCTGTTCGATTAACGCATCTACCCCCGGAATTGTGGCACAACCGCCCGCAAGCATAATATATTCCACAGTTTCACCCGCGCGTTGGCCCGACGAATAGTAGAATTGGAGGGAGCGGCTGACTTGTTGTGCCATGGCAGCCTTAAACGGCTCCATGACCTCAGGGATATAATTGTCCGGCAGGCCGCCCTTACGCTTCGCGAGGCCTGCCTCTTCATAAGAAAGCCCGTAGCGACGTTGAATTTCTTCGGTGAGTTGCTGGCCGCCAAAGACTTGTTCGCGCGTATACACGCTGCGACGATCGTGAATGACATTGAGGGTGGTCATCGTGGCGCCGATATCAATGACCGCCACCGTGCGATGCGCGCCATGACCCGGCAATTGCGAGGCCACCAGTGAAAACGCGTTTTCCATCGCAAACGCTTCCACATCCACGATTTTTGCCTGCAAGCCCCCAAGTTCAACGGCGGCCACGCGCACATCGACATTTTCCTTACGGCAGGCGGCCAACAACACGTCTACCATGTCCGGTTGGTTTGCTGAGGGGCCTAACACTTCAAAGTCCAGCGCAACTTCGTCTAGCGGATATGGGATGTATTGATCCGCCTCCAGCTCCAGACGCGCGGAAAGTTCACGTTCTTCGAGATTTGCGGGCATCGTGATCAACTTGGTAATCACCGCGGAACCGGCGACTGCAACTGCAACTTGTTTGTTTTTGGTGCCGGAATTGCGTACAACACGGCGTATCGCCTCGCCCACTGCCTCGGGGTCGGTGATGGTTTTTTCGACGACAGAATTCGGAGGTAAGGGCTCGGCGGCATAGTGGTCGACACGCAGGCGATGCTGGTCCTCGGTCAACTCTATGAGTTTTACCGCTGTGGAGCTGATATCCAAACCCAATATAGTGGTGTTTTTTTTACGTAGCGGCCACCAAGATAACTGCACAAGTATTCCTTTGCCGTAGATGTTGCCATTGCGCGCGCCCTAATTAGGGTACAGTACGAGAAATACTGAGTTTATGCGCGTGACACCCTCCCCGGAGTGTCGAGTTTTCGACATTGACCATAATATCATAAGCTTAAATTGTTTTTAATTTAATTCAACACAGGTCATAATGACTCGCTATATATGCGGTCTAATCTGAGTGGCATGATACTGGAATATAGCCACTTCCAACCTGGCAGTCTGTGTTTTTGATATGAAACGATCTCGTGCAAAAAAGTTGAAATGGGCATTAACCCTGCTTGGCGGCGGTGTAATTCTCTCATTTATAGGCCTCGTCGTCATTTATATGATTGTCGTCCCGGGGCTGCCGTCGATAGAGGCGTTAAAAGACATAAAATACCAGGTTCCATTGCGGGTATACAGCACCGACAACAAACTTATCGGCGAATTCGGCGAAAAACGTCGCCTACCGCTGAGCTTTGAGCAAATCCCGCCGTTGCTAATCAACGCCGTTCTGGCCACCGAAGATGATCGTTTTTACGAACATTCCGGCGTGGATTACCGCGGCTTGTTGCGTGCGGTAGTACGCTTGATTACGACCGGACACAAGGTTGAGGGCGGCAGCACCATTACCATGCAAGTCGCACGCAACTTTTTCCTGAGTAGCGAAAAAACTTTTTTACGTAAATTCAGCGAAATCCTGCTAGCGATGAAAATCGAACGTGAGCTGAGCAAGAATGAGATCCTTGCGCTCTATCTCAATAAGATCTATTTCGGCAATCGCGCCTATGGCGTGGCCGCAGCGGCACAGATCTATTACGGTAAAGAGGCCAAAGACCTGAATGCCGCGCAATTAGCGATGATCGCCGGCCTGCCCAAGGCGCCGTCAAAATTTAATCCCGCAGTAGACCCGGATCGCGCGCAAATTCGCCGGGATTACATCTTGAAACGTATGCTGGGTTTTGGTTTTATTGATGAACGAACCTATCAAGCGGCATTGCAAGAACCCGTTAATGCCGATATTCACGGGTTGGCGATCGAAGTGGATGCCTCGTATGCGGCGGAAATGGTGCGCGCAGAGATGTTTGAGCGTTACGGCGCAGACGCCTATACCACCGGCTTTCAGGTGTACACCAGCATAGACGCCCGTATGCAGGATGCGGCGAATCGCGCCCTGCATCGCGCGCTGATGGATTATGAGACTCGCCATGGCTACCGTGGGCCAGAGGCCCATTTGCCGCCTCTGGATTATAGCCAACCTGAAGAGTGGCTTGAGGCGCTGCAATCCTTGCCTAGCGTCCCAGACATGGAGGCCGGTGTGGTGATAGATATAGAAGACCAGGCGGCGACACTTTATACCTCCGCGCGACGCACTGCGCGCGTATGCTGGAACGGCATGAATTGGGCGGCGCGTGTGCTGCCCAACGGTAGCATCGGTGCGGCGCCCAAAAAGGCGAGTGACATTTTCAAGGTGGGGGATGTGGTGCGCTTGGAGCACCTCAATCCGCAAAATCACTGGGCCCTAACACAAATCCCAGAGGTAGAAGGCGCGTTGATCTCGCTGTCGCCGCAAGACGGCGGCATTAAGGCCATCGTAGGCGGTTATGAGTTTTTCCGTAGCAAATTTAATCGTGTCACACAGGCCAAACGCCAACCCGGTTCAAATTTTAAACCGTTTGTCTATTCCGCCGCGTTGGACAAAGGGTTCAACCCCGCCACCATCATCAACGACGCCCCCGTGGTTTTCGAAGATGCGGCATTGGAAGACACCTGGAGACCCGAAAACTTTGCCGGTGAAATTGCGGGTCCTACACGTTTTCGCGAGGCCTTGGTGAAATCACGCAACTTGGTATCGATTCGCATCCTGCGCGCCATAGGTACCACGTATGCGATTGATTATGCAAAACGTTTCGGGTTTGATGGGAACGAATTGCCACATGATTTATCGCTTGCGCTGGGGTCGGCGAGCGTGACCCCGCTGGCGGTCGCACGCGGTTATGCCGTCTTCGCAAACGGCGGTTATTTGGTCAATCCACACCTGTTCAAACGCATCGTGGATGGCAACGGCGTGGAAGTCTATCGGGCCAACCAACCGACCGTATGTACCGCAAATTGTGACGCTGCACCTACAATTGCTGTACCGGCGGCGGTCACCAGCACTGCTGTCACACCCGCACCCCCTGCCGCCAAACCAACCACACCAGGCACGATAGATCGAAGCGTCACGGTCGCCGCCGCGCCGCCACCGCCACCGCAGGCAATCGCACCCAGGGTGTTGGATGCACGCAATGTGTATTTAATGACCTCGATCATGCGCGACGTCATCCAACGTGGTACGGGACGGGCGGCGTTGTCCTTAAAACGTGGCGATCTCGCGGGGAAAACAGGTACCACGAATGACCAACGCGATACCTGGTTTTCGGGGTTTACCCCCGATCTTGCAACCACCACCTGGGTAGGCTACGACCAACCCACGCCGCTGGGTGAAGGCGAATCTGGCGCGCGCGCGGCGTTGCCGATGTGGATAGATTACATGGCCGAGGCCCTACGCAATTTTCCAGAAAAGCCCTTGCGCGAACCCCCTGGCTTGGTCACGGTGCGCATTGATCCAGAATCCGGCCAAGTTGTCGCCGCCAATTATCCGGGGGCCATCTTTGAGACATTCCGTGAGGAGGACGTCGCAAGCGCCAAGGGACGTACAGGGCCCGCGCGTACGGAGGGTACGACAGCGCGCGGTACGCCAACAGAGTCTTTGTTTTAACCCAGCATCAGGCAATAACGACGGAGGCAGGCGTGGCCGATCGAGGCAACAGTCGTGAAAAAGAGATGCGCAATCGCATCGCACTAGAGGCGGCGCGCATCATGGTTGAAGACGGAATTAAGGATTTTTATCTGGCCAAGCGCAAGGCCGTGCAACATCTGAACGTGCCCGACAGTCATGTACTGCCGCGTAATACTGAAATCGAACAGGCCATTGTCGATTATCAACGCCTCTTTAAATCGCAATCTCAACCGCGACGCCTGCGCCAATTGCGCGCTGCGGCGATTGAGGCTTTACAGTTTTTCTCGCGATTTCAAGCCCGCCTCGTAGGTTCGGTGGTGAATGGCACCGCGACTGAACATTCCGACGTGAATTTGCATCTGTTTTGCGACTCGGTCGAAGAAGTCGGATTATTCCTATTATCGAATAACATCCCTTACGACACCGGGGAACGGCGCTACCGCTCGGCAGGAGGGGAAACGCGACGCTATATCGCATATCGTTTTGTGGCAGGCGATGTGCCAGTGGAATTGGTGGTGTTTCCAGTACAAGGCATGCGCGAAGCGCCGTTGAGCGAAGTCGATGGCAAGCCGTTACGACGCGTAAACCTTGCCGCGGCGCGCGCATTGCTTGAAGGCGGCGAAGAATCACCGCAAATTTTGGCGGTGCGGCGGTCATAATGCCCACCCATGGCCGGTATTTAGCGATACATCTCGGGCCGCGTATCCTTAAACCGCCGGTGCACCCATAAATATTGCTCCGGGGCCTTACGTGTCTCCAATTCGATAAGTTGATAGTAGCGGGCTGTATCCGCCACGGGGTCGGCGCTGGGATAATGGTCCAGTGCCGGGTATAACGTCAGCGCATAACCTTGCGTCCCTGACAGGCGACGCATAAAAAACGGCACTACGCAGGCGCCACTGATCTCGGCCAGGCGCGGTGTCGCAGTATTACTCAAGGCTGGAATACCAAAAAAAGGCACTGGTGCCGTATATTTCCCGCCATAGGCCTGATCTGGCGCATACCACACGATATCACCGGCTTTCAATGCCTTGACCATCTCCCGTATCTCAGTATGCTTGATAGATGATCCGGAATGACGATCGCGATTGCCGACAATAATGCGCTCCAACAAGGGATTACTGTGCGCTTGATACACGATGTGGATGGGGGTATCAACGAGCGTATCCAACAGCCGTATACCGACCTCCATATCTGTAAAATGCGCGCCCAACAGGATCACGCCGCGTCCGGTGGCGATGGCCTCTTGTAAATAAACTAAACCTTCAACGTGTATTAGCGGTCTTAGCGCCGACGCCGACCAAAACCAACTCAACGCATTGCCCAGCAAACTCACGCCTAAGGCCTCAAAATGCCGCCGAACGGTCAATTCGCGTGTTTCGGGGGGTGATTCTGGCAGGCAGTGTGCAATATTTACGCGTGCGATGTGCGCGCGGCGTGGTGCCAAGCGCATTGCCAGGCGCCCGGCACCGATGCCGAGGGCGACGATCGCCCCAAAGGGTAAAAAGCCGACGAGGCGCAACAAGGCATAGCCCAGCCACAGGCCCCAATAACGTGGCCGCAGCAACCGCCACGCGAAGAGTTGAGGTTTTCTCATATCACCGTTTCGCGATAGACACATGTAACGGGGTATAATAACGGTTTTACCACGATCAACGACAGAGGAATTATGCCTGGATTGGACTTGGAACAAAGTCTTGTCGATCACCTCGACACCATGCAACACCTGCGCGCATTGCAACAACCCCTGCAGGCGGCCATCGCGATGTTACGTGAAACTTTCGCGCGACGCGGGCGGGTGTTCGTGTGCGGCAATGGCGGTTCTGCGGCGGACGCACAGCATTTCGCAGCGGAGTTTTCCGGGCGTTATGAAAAAGACCGCCGGGGTTATCCGGTGCTCGCGTTGACGACCGACACCTCGGCGATCACCGCGATAGGCAATGATTATGGTTATGAACAAGTGTTCGCACGCCAGGTACAATCCGTGACCTTGGAAGGGGACGTATTGATCGTAATTTCCACATCCGGTAACTCATCCAACCTGGTGGCGGCGGTGCGGCAAGCACGTAGCCGTGGCGTACAAACCCTCGGGCTGCTCGGACGTGATGGCGGCAAATTAGCGGCGGAAGTAGATCTTCCGCTGATCGTTCCGGCGCAGCGTACCGCCCGCATACAAGAGGCGCATATCTTTATTTTGCACGTCGTGTGCGAGGCATTTGAGGACTAGCCCCGGTTATGCAGCGCACCTACACCGTATTGCTAATGTTGCTGACACCGTTTGTGGTGATGTGGTTGTGGTGGTGGCGTGGGCGAACGGAACCGGGTTACCGACTCAATTTTGAAGAGCGTTTTGGCATTTCTTCTGTGGTATATCCCGGCGGCTTGTGGATACACGCCGCGTCTATGGGCGAGGTTGCTGCCGCTGCACCTATTATGCAGGTGGTGCGCAATCGCTTTCCACAATTACCGATGCTGATTACGGTGCTGACCCCCTCCGGCAGGGATCGAGCGCAGGCATTGTTTCCGAACGCCGAGGTTCGTTATTTGCCGATTGATCTGCCACGCGCGATGGAATCCTTAGTGCTGCGTGCGCAACCTTTGGCATGTATCATCTTGGAAACCGAACTGTGGCCGAACATGCTCGCGATGTTATATAAACACAAAATCCCTGCGGCTATCGTCAATGCTCGCCTTTCTGATGCGAAATACGAGCGCTATATGAAATACAGAAATCTTTTCGAACCTTGGATAGGCACGCTTGCGGCGGTTTGCACCCAAACCAACGAACATGCGGCGCGTTGGCGCGCGTTGGGCGCGCGTATGCCGATCGTGACCGGCAATACAAAATTTGACATCATCATTAACGAGACGCAACGCAATATCGGCAAACAATTGCGCGCGAAATTAGGCGCCGACCGCCCGGTGTGGATCGCCGCGAGTATCCATCCCGGTGAACTCCAACCCATACTCTTGGCATTTCGTGATTTGCGTATGCGCTTTGGCAATCTCGTGCTGTTGTTGGTGCCACGCCACTCTGAGCGCTTTGGCGACATGGTGAAGGCCTGTCGCAGTGAACGCTGGAATGTCGCGCTGCGTTCACGCGTGGAAGGGGACATATTGACGGATATCTACATCGGTGACACGATGGGCGAACTGCAAGCCCTTTACGCGGCATCGGACGTGGCATTTGTCGGTGGCAGCATGGTGCAAAAAGGCGGGCATAACCCGCTGGAGGCGGCCGCACTCGGGATACCGATATTGTGCGGGCCGCACATGGCGAATTTTCGTGAGGTGATCCACGGGTTGAGTGACGCGGGTGCGGTGCATACCGTGCGCAATGACCGCGATTTGGAGTCCGCGCTCACACGCATATTGGGGTCACCGATTTTGCGCGCGGATCTCGGAAAACGCGCCTCCGCATGGGTGACGTTGCATGGCGGCGCGGTCGCGCGGACGTTAGAGGCGTTGCAGCCGATGCTGTCCGGCGCGGTACAGCAACTACAGAAAAACAAAGAAATGGCGGCACAAACGGCGGCTGAAGAAACTGCGGCAATCGACAAAGAAACCGTCGCGACGGATGACGGCGAAGCCAAACCGAAGGTTTAAGGAACCTCTAAAAATTTAATCAAGAAGATACCTAGCGGCCTGTCGGACTTAGGGTTGATCTGCTCAGGTAAGCGCGATCTACTCCGCCCGTCGCACAAACCATTTATCCATCGCCTGTAAATCATGCTCGCTCAACTCGCCAACGGCATATTGCAGCCGCAACTGACCCATCAAATATTGGTAACGCGCGTTAGCCAAATCGCGTTTTGCGGTAAATAACTGTTGTTGGGCGTTGAGCACATCCAATGCCGTGCGCAGTCCCACCTCAAGGCCTCGTTGCGTCGCATCCAATGACCCCTGCGACGAGACCACGGCCTGCTGCAACGCGCGCACTTGTTCCATGCCATTGGCGACGTTTAAATACGCCTGCTGGGCAAGCGCAACGGTCTGGCGCCGAGCATCTTCACGCATTTGCGCGACACGCTCCTTATCGGCACGCACGGCGCGCAACCGGGAAGTCGCAAGACCGCCGGAATACAGCGGCATATTTAATTGCAGTTGAATATCGGCTTGCGCGTTGTCGATGGCCAGACCTGCGCTATTGTTGGCTTGATTGCTAACCCCGTAGTTAGCGACTAAATCTAAACTCGGATAAGCCTGCCCTTTGATGCGCTCCACTTCATACGCTGCGACATCGACTCCGAGATCGGCAATACGCAATTGTAAATTGGCGGAGACCGCCTTTTTAATCCAATAATCCACATCCGCAGGCTGGGGAGGCATTAAAGGAATGTCAGAAGACAACGTTGTCAATGCAAAAGAACCTAGCCCAATAATGCGCGCCAGATTTTCCTTCGCGACCTCCACATTGTTGACGGCGTTGATTTCGCGCGCAACAGTAAGATCGTACCTTGCCTGTGCATCGGACACATCCGTCACCGTCGCGGTACCGACCTCGAACGCGCGTTTTGCGCGTTGCCGCTGCCCTTCATTTGCGCTTTTTTCAATCCGCGACAATTCCAAGTTATCTTGCGCCAATAACACATCGACATACGCCTGCGCGATGCGCAATATAAAGTCCTGGGTGGCGGCCTCTAAACGCAATGCCGCCTGCGCCTCAAGCACCTTCGCTTGACCGTAACCTTCGATTTTATCTTTACGATAAAGCGTCTGATTGATCGTCGCACCGTAACGATACCAATCATAATTGCGTGCATTCTCATAAAGGTTGCTGAAATTGTGCGTGTCGGTGCGGGCATACGCGCCAGATACGCTGGCAAAAGGCAATAACCCCGCCAGCGCGCTGGGGTAGGCCTCGCGTTCCGAACGAAATTGCGCGTCCGCTGCGGCCAGGCGCGGGTCCTGTATGCGACCACGTTGGTATGCATCCAACAACCCCAAATTAGCACCGTCGGCAAAACTCGCCGTTGCGGTGAGCGCCATTACCGCGAAGAAGGCCACACCCCTCATATC